>JAGQVN010000201.1 GCA_020437905.1 Flavobacteriales bacterium | reverse complement strand
TCCCGCAGGTGCATCAGAAGGAAATGGGCCATGGTGGCGTCCTTCAGCGCCTGGGCCTTCACCATGTCGGGACTGCCGTGGTCGCCCATCATGGTGAGCATGTTCACGTACTGCGGCAGCTCCGGATCGAAGGCGATGGGCAGCGGGGCGATCCACGCACGCTCGTCCTCCGGCACGGTGTCGAGCGCCTCGAACCCGCCTCGGTTCACGGCACGCGCGAAGCGACGCGGTACGTTGGTGCCGATGAAGGGTAGTCCGCGCTCCTTGGCGAGATCCACCAAGGGAGCGTAGTCCGTGGTGTGGTTCTTCCACAGGCGGGCCAGGGTGTCGAACGCGGCCTGGTCGATCTCGCCCTTCAGGTAACGGTCCAACGTGGCCTGGTCGTCGGCCTCGATCATCTCGGCACCCATCACCAGCGGTCCTCGATCGGCGAGGTCCTTGGCCACCTCCAGCTGCAGCCAGTGCGCAATGGAGTTGTTGTGCAGCTCACCGAAAAGCACCACGTCCGCTTCTCCAAGCGTGCGCAGGAAGCGCTTCTGGGAGAGCTTCTTCCCAGTGCCGTTGAACAATGCATAGTTCGGAAGGACCTGGGCGCTGGTGATGCCGGCCCAGAGGAAGGTCAGGATCAGGACTGCACGAGCGATGGTGAGGAAAGAAGTGCGCGGCTGCATGGGACGAAGAAAGGGGATCCGGTGTTTACGCGTTGAAGTCCTGATGCTTGGCGGTCTTGTTTCCATACGGATCCGGTCGCGTAGATCGGCATGCCCTATACGAACAAGAGGACACAACCGATCGCAATCGCGATCAAGCCTGCCTGAACACCCAGCACGCGCATCGTTCGATGCCGATCCGAGCCAAACCAGCGTCTGATGAACAAGGCGATGATCGGTACTTGAAGAACAAGGAGCAACTGGAACACATGGGCCGCAGTTCCCTCGTCAGCGGCCCGATCCCGTCCGAGGACCATGGCATGGGTCAGCACCAGCCCGATCGCCAATATCGATAGGACCATGGGCAGCCAAGCTCCTAGTCGGATGAACAGGGTGCGTTCGGATGGCATGTCGCTCGAAGATACTGGGATCCTCTGCCCGCGATCCTCCATTCCGGACTATTCCTTCATGATCGGCAGGACCGATCGCCTACCCTCCCCCTGCACGTGCAACAGGTAGACGCCACTGCGCAGGCCGGAAAGTTCCATCACGCAGAGAACACCTCCCCTGCTTTGGTTCTGCACGACCACTCGACCCTGGACATCGAACACTTCGAGGCTCACCGTTCCTTCCAAAGTGCTCAGGTCGATCGTGATCTGATCGGAAGCCGGATTGGGGAATACGCGTAATGAAGGAGTGACATCGGATACCGGGATGCCGGTATTCAGGTCGCTCCAGCGGGTCAGGAACAATTGATAGCCCTGTGCCGGGAACTCCATGCCGGCAAGATGCAAGGTGTCGTACGCGTAGCCAAGCATGTACAAGGCGGTGCCACCCTGCGTGGCCAGGCTGTGTACCGTTTGTCCGAAATTGCTCTCATCACCGGCCACGAACTGTTGGGTGAGCCCATTGGCGTCCACGCGGCGGAAGTACAGTTGTTGACCTGGAACCGCGGTCGCCGAGGTGATACCGTTCCCCCAGTCATTCATGCCGCGCGCCAGACCACCCTGCCAGACCCCACCACTGGGATCGAGCACCAGGTCGCGTCCATAGGCCCTGCCGGCATCGCCGAGGCTGAGGCCCGGAACGGGCTCGTTCAGCCAGGTGATGGTGCCTGAGGCATCCATCTGCACCAGGAACTCTCCATAGACCCAGGCCGGATCGGTGACAGTGAACGGACCCACCTGCGCAGGGATGCTCGCATCAGCACTGAGGTAGGCATTGCCGGCATCGTCCAATGCCACGCTCGGCCGCGGGCAGGTGACATCCTCCACGATCTGATGGTGCTGTGCGCTTCCGTTCGCATCAAAGCGGGCCAGGAAAATGGTGTAGGTGAACGGGTTCGTGATCGTGGTGCCGTTGAAGTCGCTAACAAGGTCCATGCAACTGCCGGCCACCGCGACGTTCCCCGAGGCGTTCACCGCAATATCGGACACCACACCCACCCCCGCCAGCGGCCAGGTATCGATCAGGGTACCATTGCTATCCACCCGTACCACCACGGAATTGATGAAGTCCCATGCACCGAGATGAAGGACACCACCGGGTCCCACAGCGATGGCCTGTGTGCTGCCCAGGCCGATGTCCTCCGCATCCTTCACCCAGCTCACGGTCCCGTCCAGTTCGATCCGGCACAGATAGTATCCGATCGGGTCGAGTTGCCCTGCGGTGCTCAGCTGCGGATGACCGGGGAACTGGAGACTGTCCTTGTAAGGACCTACAGCATAGAATGAGGTGCCGTACGGGACCATGTCCGATACCCCTGCAGTGGCGGGCAGCGTGAAGCCACCGATCGGCAGGCCGGTCGCATCAAAGCTGCGCCAACCCAGATCGCCGAGTCGCTGGCTGCTCCAGGAGGTGATCGTACCCTCCGGTCCGAAGACCGCCACAGGGCCACTGTCCAGGGCCGCTATGGTAAGCGTGGGGAACACACCGTTGATGGGAACGTCCAGATCGATCGGGATAAACCGATCCAGGGATTGGGCTTGGGCCGCTGCGGGAAGCATTGCGGAAAGAACGAGGAAGAAGGTGGCTCTCATCATCGGTTATGACGCATGCAACACCATGGGTGGTTGTTCCGGGCCGGATGATCGCTTCTCGCCGTAGGACCCCTTGACCAGTAAAAAGATCGGGGCGGTGCATGGATCCATGCACCGCCC
>JAGQVN010000200.1 GCA_020437905.1 Flavobacteriales bacterium | reverse complement strand
GGGGTGCGGAACGGGAAGACCGGTCGAGTAAGATGGGGTTGGTACGAAGCCTGAACGGTCACACACCATCGTTCGGTTCGGATCCGTTCCTCGCAGAGACCGCTGTGGTGATCGGTGACGTGGTAATGGGCGACCATTGCAGCGTGTGGTACAATGCCGTTGTGCGTGGGGATGTACATAGCATTCGGATCGGCGATCGGGTCAATGTGCAGGACGGTGCCGTGCTTCACTGCACCTACAGGCGGGCCGCTCTTACCATCGGGAACGATGTGAGCATCGGTCACAATGCCATTGTTCATGGATGCACCATACAGGACAAGGTGCTTATCGGCATGGGTGCCATTGTCATGGACCATGCCGAGGTCGGGGAGGGCAGCGTCATCGCGGCCGGGGCTGTGATCCTTCAGGGCACCAAAGTGCCGCCGGGCAGTCTCATGGCCGGGGTGCCGGCCAAGCGGGTGCGGGAAGTGGGAGAGGACCTGTCGCGGAACGAGATCGAGCGGATCGCCGCCAATTACCTGAAATATGCCAGCTGGTACCGCAGCGGTCAGTGATCCCACATGCGCAGTTCGCGCAGCTGCATGGGCTTCCTGAAGAATCGCTTCGCACTGCTCTTGAAGCTGTCCGTCATGTCGCTGAGGAAGAACTTGTCAGCCCCGGCAGGGGTGCGCGAGCGCCTCAGTAAGCCCTGGTCCTTCAAACCCTGCTTGATGGTGGCAGCCACGATGGTGGGTGGATCAAGGACGCTGACCCTGCTGCCCACCACCTTTTCCACCTCATCGCGGATCAACGGGTAGTGGGTGCAACCCAGCACGAGGGCCTCCATCCCGGCCAGGTTACGGTGCTCCAAGTAGCTGCGGATGACGGCCAGGCTGATGTTGTTGTTGTAGAATCCCTCCTCGATCATGGGCGCCAGGAGGGGTGTGGCCAGGGACCGCACCTTCACCTGCTTGTTCCTTTTGGCGACGGCTTTCACGTAGACCCGGCTGGCAATGGTTCCTTTCGTGCCTATCACTCCGATCGTTCCGGTCGGCCAGGTCTCCGCGATGTGTGTGGCAACTGGGTCGATCACATTGAAAACGGGCACCTGATCCCCGGCGGTCAGCTCAACTGGACCCGAAGCATGTGCACTGGCCGTGTTGCAGGCGATCACGATGGCCTTGCAACCTTGGTCCAGCAGGAAGTTGGTGATCCGGATGGCATAGTGCCGGATGGCATCCGGGGAACGTTCGCCGTATGGGAAATGCTCGGTGTCCCCGAAATACAGCAGCCGCTCCCCGGGCATGGAACGCCGGATGGCGGCTGCAACGGTCAACCCACCGATACCCGAATCGAAGATCCCGATGGGACGAGCGATCCGGTGGGACGACATGGGCTTATTGGATCCCGAGTTTCTCCTTTACCAGCGGCAGGATGTCCTCGCCACTGTCCCAATAGAGCACCATGCCCGTACTGGTATCAAAAATGTAGGTGAAGCCCTTTTCCTTGGCCACCTCCTCAATGACCTTGTTGGTGCGCTCCACCATGGGCCGAAGAAGCTCTTCCTCCTGCTTGGCCAGGTCTTCCTGGGCCTTTTCCTGGGCATCCTGGATCCGTCCTTCCAATTCACTGATCTCCCGGATGGCCATTTCCCGTTCGGTCTGGGTCATCGTGGATTCAGCAGCCTGGGCCTCGGTGACCTTCTGCTGATACTCGGCGGCCATGGCCTTCAGCCGTTCATCCAGGGACTTGGCAAAGGCCTGCATCTTCTCCTCTGCACCTTTACGTTCCGGCAACATGAGCATCATGGCCTGCCGGTCTATGTGCCCCAACTTGACAGCTTGAGCGTGTATGGCCGGCACGGCAGCAAGGAGCAGCCCGATCGTGAGCAGGGTCTGTTTCATCGTCTTTGTGTTCATCGTGATTTGGTCTCATTGCCACGGCTGTTCCCGCCGGGCCTCATGTCCTCGCCCCCATCGTCGCCCCTTTCCGGGGTCTTCTCATCCTCGAAGGGGTTCTCATCTTCGGTATCGTTGCCACCACCGGCATCCCCGCCCTTGCCGGGACGGATACCCAATTTGCGGAGCACGCTATCGCTCTTGTCGTATTTGTCGCTGGCGAACAACACGTTGTTGCCGGTCGCACCCAGGTCGAAAATCGCGACATAGCTGGTCCCCGCCACCTCCTTGATGGCTTCGTAGATCCGGTCCTGGATGGGCTGAATGAGCTCCTGTCGTTTCTTGAACAGATCCCCGTTCACGCCAAAGCGGCGCTTTTGCAGGTCGCGTGCTTCCTGCTCCTTTTTTTGGATGTCTTCCTGCCTGGAGCGCTTCATCTCCTCGGTGAGCAGAATGGCCTCCGCGTTGTATGCTTCGCGAAGCTTGCCGATCTGCTCGTAGCGGTCCTCGATCTCCCCCTGCCATTTCGTGCTCAACCGGTCCAATTCCTGTTGAGCCGCGTTGTAGTCGGGCATCTGGTCCAGGATGTACTTGGTATCCACGAAGGCGATGCGCTGAGCCATGACCCCGGGGGCCACCAATAGGCCGCCGATCAAGGCGAAGAGAAGGGTCAGGCGGTTCATGGAAAGGGTCGAAATTAGGCGATCGGCATCAAAGCTCTCCAAGATCGATGCCGATCGTGAAATGGAACTGTCCTCGGGACATATTGGGCAGGTAGTCCACATCGTCCAATCGCCATCCGTAGTCCAAGCCCATCGGCCCGAACATGGGTAGAAAAAGGCGGAGGCCCAACCCGGCGGAACGGTACAACCGGAAGGGATCGTAGCGGAAGAACTCCGTCCACGTGTTCCCCGCTTCCAGGAACCCCAGCATATAGATGGTGGCGCTGGGGTTGAGGGACAGCGGGAACCGCAGCTCGGCCGTGTACTTGTTGATCAGGAAGCTCCCCGTGTTCGGGCTCAACGACAGGTCGTCGTAGCCACGCAGGCCCACGATCTCGCGACCATCCAACTGGAACCCGGTAAGTGCCGCTCCGCCCAAGTAGAATCGCTCGAAGGGGGATTCACCCAGTGCTTTGGTGTAGGCTCCAAGGAACCCGAATCCCGCACGCACCATCAGCACCAGATCGTGGCCGGATTTGCTCCGGGTGATCCGATTGAACCATTGCGTGGTGAACTTCCATTTATGGAACTCGGCCCAACGATAGAGTTCGCTCGGGGTCTCGCTCGCGAAATCCCTGCCCGGTTGGAACCAGCTGTACGGTGGGGTCGCTTTGAGCGACAGCGTGATGTCCGAGCCGGTCCGTGCGAAGAAGGGTTGGTCCACGGAATTCCGGGAGAATTGGATCTGATAGGCCAGTACATTGGAAGTTCCGTTGTTGAACGCGAACAGGGAGTTCCAATTGCGCAGGTCGTACAGTTGATAGCTGATCGTCTGGCGCAGGATAAAGTAATCATCGGGCCAGTTCAGGCGTTTGCCCAAGCCCAGGGAGCCTCCCGTGATCAGCAGCGATTGCCGCAAGGGGTTCGGTATCCTGCCATCAGCCGTGTTCAGGTATTTGTTCTCTCCATTGGTCTGAACACTGTGGTATGCGGAAACGCTCAACGCATTGGCTTTCCGACCCCCCAGCCAGGGTTCCACGAATGAAACGTTGTAGGACTGGAAGAACCGTCCGTTGGTCTGTGCCCGGATGCTGAATGTCTGCCCATCACCTGCCGGCAGAGGCTGCCAGGCTTTGGGGTCGGTGATCTTGCGCATGCTGAAGTTGGTGAAGGAAAGTCCGACCGAGAGCACCAATCGGCCTGCACCCCAGCCACCGCTAAGCTCCAATCGGTCACTGGGCCGCTCCTCGACGGTGTACTCCAGATCCACTTCACCGGTGCGCGCATCCTGGATCGGGTTCACGCCCATCTTTTCCGGGTCGAAGTATCCCAGGTTGCTCAGTTCCCGTTGCGTGCGGATGACATCCGAACGATTGAACAGCTGTCCGGGCTTTGTTCGGATCTCTCGGCGGATCACATGCTCGTTCGTCTTGGTGTTCCCGCGAATGACCACATCGCGCACCCGGTATTGTTTTCCTTCACGGATCCGCACCTCCAGGTCGATGCTGTCCCCATCGGCGATCTCGACCGCCTGCGGGAAAAAGGACAGGTAGCCATCGTCCATGTACAGTGAACTGATATCACGGCCGCTCTGGTTCATGTACAAGCGACTGTCCAGGAGCTGCTTGTTGTACACATCCCCTTTTCGGATGCCTAGGATATCCTCCAGCACAGCGTCCTTGTGCTTGGTGTTCCCCGTGAAGGAAATGTCGCGGAAATAGAAGCGCCGACCTTCGTCCACGGTAAGTTCCACGTTGATCTTGTTGTCCCGCACGTAATACATCGTGTCCGAGACGACCGCGGCGTTACGGTATCCTTCCTCGTTGTATTTGGCGATCACGTTCTCCTTGTCCACGCGGAATTCCTTGGCCAGGAACTTGCTCGTGGCGAAGGGATTGTACCATCGCTTCTGCTTGGTCTTCTTCATGCCCTTCCGGACCTGCTTGTCGCTCAAGGCATCGTTGCCGTTGATGACGATGTTCTTGATCCGCACCCTGGGCCCCTTCTCCACGTTCAGGTAGAGCAGTTCGCTGTTCTGCATGAGGGTATCGCTTTTCTGGACGATGTCCACGTCGGCCTTCAAGTACCCTTTGGCGATGTAGAACTTCCTGATCGCATGGCGCGTGTTCGCCAGCAAGGATTCGTTGACCTGTTGTCCCCGCACAAGTCGGACCTCTTCCCGCAGTTTGTCGGCATCGCTCTTGCTGATCCCGTTGAACTTGAAGCGCGACAATCGCGGACGCTCCACCACAATGATGTTCAGGAAGATGGTCGAACCGCGGATCTCCGCAGCTTCGATCCGGATATCACTGAAGAGCTTCTGGTCCCAGATGTTAAGGATGGCATCGGAGATCCGCTGGCCGGGGACGGTGATCCGCTCACCGACCTTGAGCCCACTGAAGAGCTTGACGGCATTGGCATCCGTATTGGTGGCACCGGAAACGGTGATCCCTCCGACCTCGTATTCCCGGGGGAAAGCATGGTCCATGACGTTCGTGGAGGGCTGTTGCGCGACCGCGCAGATCCCGACCAACCACGCTGCTATCCCTGCCGCCCACCTGATCATCCCTGGCGGTTCACCTGTTCGCTGATCTTGCCAAAACGTCTTTCGCGACCCTGATAGTCCAGCACGGCGCGGAACAGCTCCTCTTTGCCGAAATCGGGCCAGAGGACCGGGGTGAAATACAGCTCCGAATAAGCGATCTGCCAGAGCAGGAAATTGCTGATCCGCTCCTCTCCGCTCGTACGGATCAGTAGCTCCGGATCGGGGATCCCTGCCGTACTGAGGTGCGCCGCGATCATCTCGGCGTCTATGTCGGCTGGGGCTATCCGACCTTCCTTGGCCTTGACGGCCAATGCCTGGACCATCTGAACGATCTCCCAGCGCGAACTGTAGCTCAAAGCCAGGTTCAAGGTGATCCGGTCGTTCCCTGCTGTGCGTTCCATGGCCTCCAGCAGGGTGTCGTGACAGCCTTCCGGGAGACTTGCCAGATCGCCGATCGCGTTGAGTTTCACTCCATTCTCGTTCAGGCCGTCGATCTCGCTCAACAAGGTCTTCACCAACAGGTCCATCAGCGCATCGACCTCGGACCTGGGCCGGTTCCAGTTCTCGGTGCTGAAGGCATACAAGGTCAAGTGTTCGATCCCGATCTCCGTGGCCCCGACCAGTGTTTCCCGCACTGCGTTCACGCCGTTCATGTGCCCGATAACACGCATCTCGCCCTGCTTCTCTGCCCAACGGCCGTTGCCATCCATGATGATGGCCACATGGCGGGGTACGCGGTGCGGGTCTATCCGATCACGAAGTTCCATGGTTCCGGGCGCTTCATCCGGCGGCACGAAGCTGCAAAGATCGCAGGATCTGCGGTATCAACGCCGCCTTCTGAAATAGAGTGCATCACACTCGGTGAACTTGGTGAGCAGCACACTGATCGACAATCCGGTGTACTGGTACCAATCCCGCGTCTGGCTGTCGCCCCTGGCGGTGCCGGTCCGGTCCTCCGGGTCGTCTACCTCACTGCGATCGGCAAGCTCCGCCGCCAAGGGGTTCAGGATCGCCGGGTCGGCGTATCTGCCGCTTACGTCGTCGATGTAGTCCGTGTAGGTCCTGCGCAGGCCCCACTCGAGCTGGATATCGATCCGCCCAAGGTTGGCCTTCAGCCCGGCCCCGAAGGGAATGCTCACCTGGTCCAATCTGTACGGGTCCTTGGAAGCGTTCTCACCCGCACCCTGGCCCTCTGTACCCAGGGGCTGAAGGTCATACCAGGTATCGTTCAACCGGGTCCTTGGGTTGGTCCGGAAGTAGGCCAGGCCAACGAACAGGAACGGGGTCCATTTCTTGCTGTCCTTGTCCGTGCTGCGGTACTTGAAGAAATTCACCTCCACCAATGCGGATCCCTCAAAAAGAGAGCTGCGGAAATGCAGGTTCCTGATCTGTTGGAGGGTATCCGGCGAATTACGATCGTAGGCTTCCAGGCGGCCGTATAGCCCTTGAACGCGCAAGGCATACCGGTTCCCGAAATTGTATCGGTAGAAAAGCCCTCCCGCCGGGCTGGTGTACTTGGGATAATGCCGGTAGGGGTTCAGGTCGCCGATGTAGTATGTCACACCCCCGGTGATCCCCAATTCACTGACCTGGGCTTGCGCGTTCAGCACAAGGGCCATGCAGGAACACAGTAAATACAAGGTCCGGGACCGGGTCATCGGGTGCAAAACGCGGAACAAACGGCCCTGGTATACGGCCTGCATCAGGCAAAGGTACTTCAGGCGCTACTGCGGTGGTTCGGTGCTGCGCGCATCCAGCCCCCAGTTCAGCTTGTTGCGCAGGGTGGTAAAGGGATCATGGTCCGGCAGGTGTACAACGGAAGCCGTAAAAGCAGCCTTGCGGACAAGGATATCACGTTGCCCCAGCAAGGTTGCACCCCGGGCGTCCAGGTTCATCAGGTATTTCTCCGACCGGGCGTCCACCACAAGCCGAATGGTGCATTCATCGGGTACCACGAAGGGGCGCACATTCAGATTGTGCGGCGCGATGGGGGTGATCACCAGGCTCCCACAGCTCGGGTCCAGGATCGGGCCGCCACAACTGAGCGAATAGGCGGTGGATCCCGTCGGAGTGGCGATGATCAGGCCGTCCGCCCAATAGGTGTTCAGGAACCGCTCGTCCACGAACGTATGTATGGCGATCATGGAGGACCTGTCGCGCTTATGCACGCTCACATCGTTCAATGCCAGCGTATCCGATCCGAATTCCGTATCGCAGCCCTCCAGGCGCAGGAGGGTCCGCTGTTCAAGTTCGTAGCGCCCGTTCGCGATGTGCGCCAAGGCCTCTTCGATCTTGTCGCTCTGCACGTCCGCCAGAAAGCCAAGGCGCCCCAGGTTGATGCCCAGTACCGGGACCTTCGAGCCCGCCACCATCCCTACACTTCGTAGAAAGGTGCCATCTCCCCCCAGGCTGAAGAGCATGTCCAACGAGCGGGCCGCATCATCATTTGCGAACTGCTCCAGGTCGTTCGGGCCCCCTTGTTTCTTCAACCAGGAATTGGCGCGTGAACCCATCACCGGCTCGAGCCCATGCCGATGCATGGCCTCAAGCAGACCCAGTATGGTGTCACGATAATGCGGTTCCGGACGACGAAGGTTGATCCCGATGCGCATGATCAGAAGGGATGTGTGAAATGTAGGAAGAAACCATGCTCTCCTCGGGCATTGATCGAGTATTCCGCCCTTGCCACCTGATCGTACGAGGTGACCAGGTCCAAGCCCAGCCCAAAGCCGCTGATGGTTGAATTGCTCAAGGGGTTCACTTGGGCATACTGGTCGTCAAAGACATGGCCAGCGTCCACGTACGCGTTCAAATACAAGGCGATATGGAGCGTTCTGAACGGCTCCAAGGGCATGAACTCCAGCCGCTCGGTGCGCGGTGCAAGCAGCTGGAACAGCACGTTCAACTTTCCCAGGCCGTAGTGCTGTCCATCCACCACATAATATTCATAGCCGCGCACATAATGCCGGTATCCCAACCCTTCCTGGACATAGTAGGGAACGGGTCCGCCCAAAGTGGCCTTTCCACGGAGGCTCCCCGCCAGGGTCCATTTTGTGGCAAGGGGCAGCCAGTAGCCATAGGTCGCGTAAAACACGGTGATATCCGGGGCTTGCCGGTCGAGCACTCCCAAGCCGTGGCGTACCACGGAAGCTTCCGCATAGTCGCCTTTCAGCGTGTATGCCCGGGTATCCCGCCGGTCGCGGATGAACGTATAGCGAAGCGAAAGGAAGCTGGTCGCAGTGGATCCATCGCCGAAGTAGTCGGGACGCTGTGCCGCAACGGTATCAAGGACCTCTGCGCTCGTGAACCTAATGCCGAACGCATGGCGAATATCGTGCGCACGTCGCAAGGTCGCTTCGGAGTGAAGGTTCCATTCCTTGCGGCTGTTCCCGGAGATGGGGCGATAGAAGATGCGGTCGTTCTCCTCTGTGGCCACAGTGATCTCGTTCTGCTGATAATAACCACCTCCCACCTGGAAACCCCAGCGTTCCTTACGGTCCACGAAGGGGACCTTGTAATACAGTCCGTATTGCTGGGCGTATCCGAATTGGGCCTTTGCGTACAGGGTCTCGTTCCTTCCACGGAAGTTGTAGCGGTAGAGATAGAAGCCAAGGTTCAGTCGCTCGATCTCCCGAGTGCGCCACCAGGTATTGAAGTTCGGATCGGCCACCTCGATGATGGGTGAGGGCCACCAATACCAGCGCTCGTTCACAGTGACCTCTACAAGGACCTGATCCTTCGAGATGAAAACGGGCAACAGGACCGCCGTATTGAACAGACCGGTATTGATCAGGTTCTCTTGGCTGCGTTCCAAGGCAGGATAGAGCTCCGCGCTCGTAAGACTATCCCCCTCACCGAACGTGATCTCCCGATAGATCACGCGTTCCTTGGTCACTTTATTGCCGTGCACCAGTACGCCAATGACCTGAAAGCGGCGTTCTGTTCCCTGGGCCATGGAGGTCCTCAGGAAGACCGTCAGCAAGGAAACGATCAGGATCGGACGCAGCTTCCGCATGCGCAGGCAGCAGGCACTACATGTTGATGAAGCGCATGAGCTCATCGTAGCGCTCGCGCAGGTCCGTGTGGAACTTCGATCCTTGGAAGGTGTTCCTTACGGCGATATCATGTCGTTCAAAGGAGCGCAGGATCGAGCTGATATCCTCCTTGTTCAATTTCAGTGTGATCTCCAATAACGAAGTGCCTGGAACGGAACGGCCATAGGCACTGAGCACCTTGGCATCGTTCTCTTCCACGATGCGCGCCAGCTTCTCCAAGGAATAGTCGCTCTGCAGCATCTCCAGGACCACTATGCTTCCGGGTTCGTGGATATTGGTGATCTCAGCCAGGGTATGGAGTGCCTCATGCTCATTGACCGAGCCCAAATAGGCGCCGTTCATGTCCAACACGGGAATGATGGTCAACCCTCGCTCGCTCATCAATTTCATCACGTCATATACGTGCTGCCCATCGCGCACGAAGGGTACTTCGACATCATCCATGACCGTGGAGACCGCGGCCTTGAGGTCGTTCCGGTCCACCAGTGCATTGTCATGGACCATCCCCACCAGGCGTCGTTGTTCCACCACTGGGAGGTGGCGGACCTTGAACTCCTCCATCCAATCCAAGGCGCGACCCACCGGGTCATCGGGACGCAATGGCGGTACCCCAGGGGTGATCAGGTCGCGAGCATGCATGGTCGGGTTCCAGCGTTGACGGGGCCTCTGTACCTTCGGCCCTCCTGATCCGCCAAGGTAGACGATCTGCGCATGACACGGCTTAGCGTGAACGTGAACAAAGTGGCCACGCTGCGGAATGCGCGGGGCGGCTCGGCCCCGGATGTCATCAGGACCGCGCTCGATCTGGAGCGATATGGGGCGCAGGGGATCACCGTGCATCCCCGTCCGGATGAACGGCACATTCGACGCAGCGATGTGCGGTCACTGGCACCGCTGCTTGGCACGGAGTTCAACATCGAGGGCTATCCATCGGAACAGTTCCTGGAGCTCGTTCTTGAGGTCCGACCAGCCCAGGTCACCTTGGTTCCCGACCCTCCGGATGTGCTCACCAGCAGCGCGGGTTGGCAGGTCATTGAACATCTGGACCTCCTGGTCGGCGTCGTCGGCAGGTTGCAGCAGGCCGGGATACGTACGAGCCTGTTCATGGAGCCGGACCCGGAACAGATCGTCCATGCGTCAGGAACCGGTACGGACAGGATAGAACTCTACACTGGGACGTACGCAGAAGGGTTCCTGCAAGACCCGCAGCGAGCGGTGGCACCCTTCCGCATGGCTGCCGAGAAGGCCATCGAGCTGGGTCTTGGTGTCAATGCCGGCCATGACCTGGACCGCAGGAACCTGCGCTTCTTCAAGGAAAATGTGCCCGGATTGATGGAGGTGAGCATTGGGCATGCCCTGGTCTGTGATGCCCTCTATTTCGGTTGGGAGAACACGATCCGGTTATACCTGCGCGAACTGATGCCATGACCGATCTATTTTACAGAAGAAGTGGTTCCGGAAGGTCACTGCTGGTGTTGCATGGTCTGTTCGGAAGCAGCGACAATTGGAACAGCATCGGCAGGGTGTGGGCCGAACGAAGCGATGTGTTCCTGGTGGATGCCCGCGATCATGGGCGCTCGCCGCATACTGAGAAGGTCACCTATGAACTGATGGCGGAAGATGTGCTTCGTCTGCTGGATTCGCATGATCTGGAGCGGGTGAGCATCGTAGGTCATTCGATGGGGGGGAAGACGGCCATGCGTTTTGCGCAATTGTATCCTGACCGTATCGACAAATTGGTGGTCGTGGACATCGGGGCGCGGGAGTATGGTCCGCATGGACATGATGCGATCATCCGTGCCCTCCTCAGCAGCGAACCAGGGAGCAAGACTGGAAGGAGCGACATGGAAGCCCACCTGACCGGTTTCATCCCGGAGCCTGGGGTTGTGCAGTTCCTCATGAAAAGCCTCTACTGGAAGAACCCGGGCGAACTGGCGTGGCGATTCAATGTTCCAGTGCTGGCAAGGGACATGCCGCACATCCTTTCCGCCATCGGCACTGAAAAGGTGCACGTGCCCACCTTGTTCATCCGCGGCGGAAAGAGCGACTACATCCAGCGCGAAGACCTTCCGCAACTCCACGAACAGTTCACCCAGGCAACCGTGGAATCGATCCCGTACGCCGGGCATTGGGTGCATGCTCAGGCCCCTGACGAAGTGATCGAAATGGTCCAGGGTTTGCTGGACAGTTGACATGCGCCGGGTCCGAGTGCTCATATTCGCCTTGGTGATCGTGCCCGTTCAGCTCCTTGCCCAGGTCGATACCATGTGGGTGGTCTACTCACCCTCCCTGGAGCTTGCGTCCGGCATCTACCGGGATTTTAAAGAGTTCCGAATGAACAAGCCCGGGATCCTGCCGGATGACCTGGTGGATGAACGAGGCGTACCGATCGGGGACCTCAGGACCCATGAAGGTGAGGTGCTCGTACGCACGCATCAGGGAACGACCGTGCCGCTGGATCTGGACGACCTCTGGGGCTATTCCGCACGCGGGGTGGTCTTTCTTCGGTTCGAGGACCGGTTCTTTCGCATCGGCTGGATGGGGTCCCTGGCGCATGTATTGCTGGAGCGGACGGTGACCGATATGAACATGATGTGGGACCCGTACGGCCCTCGGACCTACACGGTGGAAAGCCAGTTCGTGTTGGACATGTCGACCGGCAGGCTCCTGCCCTTCAATGAAGTTACCTTGGAGCGAGCACTTTTGAGGGATGCGGTTCTGCACGATGAGTTTCTCGCGTTGAACAAGAAGCAGAAGCGCAAGGATGAGGTCCTCTTCGGCTTCCTTCGCCGCTTTAATGAACGTAACCCGCTGTTGTTCCCCCTTCTGCCATGATCGAGAAATTGATGTATCTACCCATCGTTCGGATCCAACGGGAAGGTCTTCTTCTGCTGGCCCTGCTCATTTGGTCCGGTTTCATCCCACAAGCCGCATGTGCGCAGGAAGAGGAGCAGCTCATTCCCGCCTGCATCGGTTTCTACAACCTGGAGAACCTGTTCGATACGATCGATTCCCCGGATACGGATGATGCGGAGTTCTTGCCCCAGGGCCCCAAGCTGTGGGGAAGCGAGCGCTATTTGCGCAAGTTGAACAAGATGGCAAAGGTCATTTCGGACCTGGGAAAGGACGTACATCCGGAAGGGGTCCATGTGCTCGGTCTGGCCGAGGTGGAGAACCGGTCCGTCTTGGAGGACCTTGTCAAGGCGCCCCCGATCGCCTCACGCGGATACCGGGTCGTGCATGATGACTCGCCCGACCGGCGCGGTGTGGACGTTGGCTTGATCTATGACCCGCGTTTCTTCACGCTGCTCGGGCACACGAGCTACCGTTTGTCGAACCCGAAGGATACCGCGTTCCGTACCCGGGACCAACTGCTCGTAAAAGGTATCCTGGGCGAGGACACCCTGCATATCATCGTTGCCCACTGGCCTTCCCGCAGGGGAGGGGAAAAACGCTCACAGCCGCTGCGCATGCTTGCCGGTCAGTTGGGCCGACACATCGTCGATTCGCTCCTTTTACTGGATCGGAACGCGAGGATCGTCTATATGGGGGACCTGAACGACGATCCCGTGGACAAGAGCGTGGTCGGCGGTTTGATGACCACTGGGAAGCGCGAGCAGGCTGCGGGCCGGGTCCTCTATGATCCCATGGTCCCCTTGTTCAACAAAGGGATAGGGTCGGGTGCCTGGAGGGATTCCTGGAACCTGTTCGATCAGGTGATCGTGTCGCCGGCATTCCTCAATGATTCGACAAGAAGCTTCAGGTACTATGGTGCTCGCGTGTTCAACGAGCCATACCTCCGGCAAAAGGACGGAAGCTTCATGGGCTATCCCAGCCGGACGTTCGTCGGTAACACGTACCAGAACGGGTATAGTGACCACTTTCCGGTGTACGTGATACTGGTCCGTCCGGCTGAGCCCCGGAAATGAACAAGCCGCCCCCGGACCTGGGAACGGCTTGTTCAAGCAAGGTGTACGATCAGCGTGCGATCACCACACGCTCGCTCCGCACGCGGTTGCCGTCGGTGAGTTGCAATACGTACGCGCCATCCATGTATCTGGACAGGTCCAGCATCCCGGAAAGGTCCAGGGAGCCGCTGTCCAATAGCCGACCGCTCAGGTCCGACAAGCTGTATTCCAGACCAGCGACGGGCAATTCATATCGTACCCACCCGTTCGAAGGAATGGGGTAAAGAGAGGTCCCCTCGAAGACCTGCTCGCCTACGTTGCTGGAGATCGAGATGTCGTTCATATCCCGCGGCTCAAGCTTCCAGGAACCGAAGGACCAG
>JAGQVN010000199.1 GCA_020437905.1 Flavobacteriales bacterium | reverse complement strand
TGTTGGTAAGCTGGTCGCCATAGGCCATGGCCATGATGCCCTTGGGCAGGTCCATACCCAATGCCTGACCGGCCTGCATGATCAGCGGCCCCTGCACCGCCCATTGGCCGCCGCCACTGGGCACGAACACGTTCACCACGGCCGCACTTAGGAAGGTGAACAAGGGGTAGGTGCCGGCCGTGGCATGGTCCACCACGAACTGGGCGAACTGCTCCACCAGGCCACTGCCCTTCATGAGGCCCATGATGCCGAAGTAGAGCGGGAACTGGACCAGGATGCCCGCGGCCCCACCGATGGCCTCGTCCACGGCGGCCAGGAAGCGGTGGAAGTTGCCGTGCAGGGCGATGGCACCACCGAAGAGCAGCAGGTTGATGGCGTTCGGCGTGATGAAGGCCAGTCCTTGTTCCGGGTACTTGGAGAGGGCGCTCCAGGCCCCGTAGATCAGGATGACGGCAGCGATGCCGCCGGCCAGGACCCATGAATGGTCCAACCGTTCCGCGCCATGGGGCTTGCCTTCCAGCTGGCTATGCAGGCTGCTGGGTCGGAGGTGCGGTACCCCCGAGCGGTCCTTCCGGCCCAGCAGGAACATCACCGCGGGCAGCAGCAGCACCAGCACGGCACAGAGCAGCAGGTTGGCGGGGGAGAACACGGTCTGTTCGAAGCCGATGCGTTCGGGCAGGCCGGCAAGGGCTTCCGGGGACATGCTACCGGCCATCAAGGCTTTCAGATGTCCGGCCTCGGCCACTTTGATCGGCGCCGAGCCGCTGATGCCGCCGTGCCATACCAGCAGGCCGCTGTATCCGGCGGCACCGATCAGACCGTAGTTCAAGCCGAAGTTGCGGCGCACGGCATGTTCGGCCACTTTCCGGGCGAAGATGGCGCCGAACACCAGGCCCAGGCCCCAGTTGAACAGGCTCACCAGCACGGTCAGCAGGGTGACGGTCGCGGCGGAGCTCGGAGTGTCCCGACAGAAGCGCAAGAGGCTGTCGATCAGGGCTTCCACCGGTCGGCTGAGGGCGATGGCATGACCCAGCACCAGGATCAGCATCATCTGCATGGTGAACACCAGCAGGGGCGGGTCCCACAGGCCTCGTTCCCAATGGCCGAGCAGGTCCAGGGCGTGGCCGCCCAAGGGCTTTTCACCGCCGGTCAGCAGCAGCGCCAGCGCAAAGGCCAATAGGCTCAGCAGGATGGCGATGGTGAAAGGCGAGGGCAGCACGGCCCGCAGCACACCGATCAGCCGATCGCTGCGCCGCATCAGAAGGGCAGGTCGTCCTCGTCGTCGCCGCTGATGGGCTCGTCCTTGGCGGTCGGTGGCGGAGGCAATGGCGGGGCACCGGCAGCGGGCGCAGCTCCGGCACGATCGATGCGTTGGGCGCTGAGGCTCAGGAAGTATTTCACCGTGCCGTCGCGGGCCACCCATTCGCGGCCATTGATGAAGAAGCTCACGGTGACCTGCTCACCGGGTTCAAAGCCGTCCAGCAGACCCGTGCGGTCCTGGGTGAATTCGATGGGCACGGGCTGGTCGCGCTGGCCCACGGCTTCCAGCAGGATCAGTTCCCGCTTGCGGAATTTGTCGCTGATGTCCTGGGTCTTGCCGATGGACTTGATGGTGCCGGAAATGGTGTAGGTGGCCATGGTTCAGTGTTCGTTGAATGCCAGGAGCGTCCGCCAGGCCTCGTCCACCCGCTTCGCTTCCAGCAGCTCGTGGGCGCGCAGGTGTAGGGCCTTTTCCAATGCGGCGGCATCGTCCTGATGGGTGATGAAGAGCTCGCTCAGCTCGGTGAGTTTGTATTCGTTCACGCTTGTTTCGTCAGGCAGCACTTCGGTGTTGCCCAGGCGGCCCAGGTCGTTGCCGGTAAGGTAGCGGCTCTCACGGATGGCTTGGGGCAGACCGTCCACGCCGATGCCCATGCGTCCGATGGGCTTTTCCACCTCGAAGAGCGCATCGCCGTGGGCACGGCAGTACCAATTGCCACCCATGCGCGCCACCAGGTCGATCCGCTGCTGGTCGATCCGGCCGTTCGTGTCGAGCACGGCTTCTTTCACATGCATCAGCACCACGCGGCAGATCACCAGGTTGCCGGCACCGGGTCGATCGCCAGTCTCGATCACCTGGTCCACGGTGCATTCCAGCTGCACAGGGCTTTCCGCCACGCGGAAGGGTTTGACCAGCTCGCTTTTTAGCATGGTGAAGCCGGCCTTCTCGAATTCGTTCACCTCAGGCGGGTACTCGGTGCTCGCAAGCGACATCTGTTCCACCATTGCATAGGTCACCACATTGATCACCACTTCCTTGGTGGCTTTCACGTTGTGATAGGTGTCCTTGGTGGTGTTGTTGGTGCCGCGGCGCGCCGGGCTGAAGATGCACAGGGGAGGGTCGGCGCTGAACACGTTGAAGAAGCTGAAGGGGCTCAGGTTGGGCCTACCCTCCGCATCCACGGTGCTGGCGAAGCAAATGGGCCGCGGCCCGATGGCCCCGAGCAGGTAGCCGTGGACCTTCGGTGTGGGCAGTTCGGTGGGGTTGATCCGGAGCATGTTCAATCGCCTGCTGCTAAAGTAGCCAACACCCCGGATCACGTTACCTTTGCAGCCCTTTACGGACGTGGCGGAATTGGTAGACGCGCCAGACTTAGGATCTGGTGCCGCAAGGTGTGGGGGTTCGAGTCCCCCCGTCCGTACCGCTCCGCACCGGCGCCCTGTGCCCCGGGGTGGTTCCGAAGAGGCCCTCTTTGCAGCGGGGTGGGCCGGTGGTGAAAAGCTGCATTGAACATCGTAGGAGCATGCACATCGAAAAGCAAGAGACCGGCACCTTGACGGCCCGGCTGAAAGTGAAGGTGGCGCCGGAGGATTACACCCCGGGTGTTGAAAAGGCCCTGAAAGAACAGCGGCGCACCGCCAGTCTGCCGGGTTTCCGGCCTGGACAGGTGCCCATGGGCATCATCCGCAAGCGCATCGGCAAGGCCACCTTGATCAATGAAGTGGAACGGATCGTCGGCGAAGGCCTGAACGACTACATCCGCAGCAACTCCCTGCGGGTGCTGGGCCAGCCGCTGCCAAGCAACGAGGGCTTTGAACAGAACGATTGGGACAGCCCCGGCGAGATGCAATTCGCCTATGACCTGGGCCTGGCCCCGGACCTGGAGATCGACCTGGCCGAACTGAAGGGTATCGAGCGCGCCGTGGTGAAGGTGGACGATGCGTTGTTGCAGCGCGAGGTGGAGGACATGCAACGCCGTTACGGGCAGCTCAGCAATGTGGAGGTCAGCGGCGACAAGGACATGCTTCTGGGCGACATGATCCAACTGGACGCCGAAGGGAACATCAAGGAGGGCGGCATCATGAACCGCGCCACCATCAGCCTGGAGTTCCTGGAGGATGCGGCCACCCGCGAAGCCTTGGTGGGACTCAAGCAGGGCGACGAGGTGAAGGTGGACCCCCATAAAGTAAGCAAGGACCACGATGACCTGGCCCGCATGCTGGGCGTGGACCACGAGGCCGTGCACCACCTCAGCGGCGATTTCCTGTTCCGCGTGGATGAGGTGAAGCGGATGGAACCGCTGGCCGTAGGTCCTGAATTGTTCGAGCGCGTGTATGGCAAGGATGAAGCGGCCGACGAGACAGCCTTCCGCGAGAAGGTCCGCGCCGGTCTGCAGCAGATGTTCCAGCGCGACAGCGAGCGCATCTTCAAGCGCACGGTCATGGCCGAGCTGATCAAGCGGAGCAATGTGGAACTGCCCGATGGCTTTCTACAGCGCTGGATCATGGAGACCAGCAAGGAGCCGGTCACCCTGGAGACCGTGCAGGAGGGCTACGACGACTACGCGAAAGGCCTGAAGCGCCAGTTGCTTGAGGACCGTATCGTGGAGAAGTACGGCCTGGAGGCCAAAGGGGAGGAGCTTGACGGATTCGCCAAGCGCTACGTGGCCGACCAGTTCGCCCAGTACGGCATGCCGCCACCCGAGGATGCGGAGCTGCAGCGCATCGCTGCCCGCATGTTGGGCGATCGCGAACAGATCGGCCGCATGCGCAACGCCATCGTGGACCAGAAACTGATGGTCCATTTCCTCACCCTGCTCGAGCCCAGGGAGAAGGAGGTGAGCTATGAAGACTTCGTAAACTTGGCCCGCACCACCTGAGCGGTGGATCTTCCCCGGGACCTGACCAACAGCACATGCATCCGAAAGACGAATTCCTACGTTATGCGGTGAAGCACCGCGGCATCACCAGCACCGCCCTGAGCGGTTACATCACCTCCTCGATGACCCCGTATATCATCGAGGAGCGCCAGTTGAACGTGGCGCAGATGGACGTGTTCAGCCGTTTGATGATGGACCGCATCATCTTTTTGGGCACTGCCATCAATGACCAGGTGGCCAACATCATCCAGGCGCAGCTGCTGTTCCTGGAGAGCGTGGACCCCAAGAAAGACATCCAGATCTACTTGAACTCTCCCGGTGGCGGGGTCTATGCGGGTCTGGGCATCTACGACACCATGCAGTACATCGCCCCGGACGTGGCCACGATCTGCACGGGCATGGCCGCCAGCATGGGGGCCGTATTGCTGTGCGCAGGCACCAAAGGCAAGCGCAGTGCACTCAAGCATGCGCGGGTGATGATCCACCAGCCCATGGGTGGGGCCGAGGGACAGGCCAGTGACATGGAGATCACGGTGAACGAGATCAAAAAGCTCAAGAAGGAGCTGTACGAGATCATCAGCGAGCACAGCGGACAGGATTTCGAGAAGGTGGAGAAGGACGGCGATCGGGACTACTGGATGGTGGCGGAGGAGGCCAAGTCCTATGGCATGATCGACGAACTGCTGGTGCGTAACAGCAAGTAAGGTGGGTCGCGGGGTTGGACAAGCCCCTCGTCGGTGTCGTAACTTGCGGGAATATCCGGGCGTGGCCCACAACGGAACGGAATGGAGAAAAAGGAGATCAAGTGCTCTTTTTGTGGGCGCGACAAGCAGGATACCAATGTTCTGATCGCGGGCATCACCGGACACATCTGCGACAGTTGCATCGCCCAGGCGCAAAACATCATCTCCGAGGAGCTGAACCAGCGTTCCCGCTCGGAGATCGAAGGCAGCCTGATCCTGCAGCGTCCGGTGGACATCAAGCGCTTCCTGGATGAGTATGTGATCGGACAGGACGAGGCCAAAAAGGTGCTGGCCGTGGCTGTGTACAACCATTACAAGCGCCTGCTGCAGCGTCCGGCCAGCACCACCGAGGAGACCGAGATCGAGAAGAGCAACATCATCTTGGTGGGCGAGACCGGAACGGGAAAGACCCTGCTGGCCCGCACCGTGGCCCGCATGCTCAATGTACCCTTCTGCATCGCCGATGCCACCGTGCTCACCGAAGCCGGTTATGTGGGTGAGGATGTCGAAAGCATCCTGAGCCGTCTCCTGCAGGCCGCGGATTACGACGTGAGCAAGGCCGAGCGCGGCATCGTGTTCGTGGACGAGATCGACAAGATCAGCCGGAAGAGCGACACGCCCAGCATCACACGTGACGTGAGCGGTGAAGGCGTGCAACAAGCGCTGTTGAAGCTGCTGGAAGGCGCCACGGTAAGCGTGCCTCCTCAGGGCGGTCGCAAGCACCCGGAACAGAAGCTGATCCAGGTGGACACCAAGAACATCCTGTTCATCTGTGGCGGTGCCTTTGACGGCATTCAAAAGATCATCGCCCGCCGGGTGAAGAGCAGTGCGGTGGGTTACAGTGCCAGCAAGGATGGGGCTCGGATCAACGACGATCATCTGCTGCAGTACGTTGCGCCACAGGATCTGCGTGCGTTCGGGCTCATCCCCGAGTTGATCGGTCGGTTCCCGGTGCTCACCTACCTGGATCCCCTGGACAAGGAAAGCCTGCGCCGCATCCTCACCGAACCGAAGAACGCATTGATCAAGCAGTACGTCAAGCTGTTCGAAATGGACAAGGTGAAGCTCACCTTCGATAAGAAGGTCCTGGACTTCATCGTGGAACGGGCCATGGACTACAAGCTCGGTGCCCGTGGTCTGCGGAGCATCTGTGAAGCCATCATGACCGATGCCATGTACGAACTGCCTGGCAGTGAGGAAAAGGAGCACGAACTGCGGGTCACGCTCAGCTACGCCCGCGAAAAGTTCGAGCGGTCTCGCATGAGCCAGTTGAAGGTGGCCTGAGCCCTTCTGTCAGGCTCCATGGTGGTGGGGTTATCTTTGCGTCCCCAACCGAAAGAAGATGAAGTACAGCATGATGTTCGCGGCCACCTTGGTCGCCTTGCAGGCCATTGCTCAGGACCTGCCCAAGCCCAGCCCCCTGGGGGAAGTGGAGCAGATCGTCGGGCTCACCGAGGTCGAGTTCAAGTATTCCCGTCCAAGCGCTAAGGAGCGCAAGGTCTACGGTGAACTGGTGCCATTCGGAGAGCTGTGGCGCACGGGCGCGAACCAGTGCACGGTCATGGAGATCGATGGTCCGGTCGTCATCGCCGGGTCCACGGTCCCGGAAGGGAAGTACTGCCTGTTCACCATCCCGAACGTGGATGCATGGACGATGGTGCTGAACAGGAACACCGACCTCTGGGGCACGGATGATTATCAACAGGAACAGGATGTATTGCGATGGGAAGTGAAGCCTTCCAAGATCCCTTTCCGAGAGACCCTGACCATCAGTTTTGATGCTGTGAAGGAGGATAAGGCGCGGGTGGATATTGATTGGGAGGAGACCCGTGCAAGCTTTGAGATCTTCGCCGACGCTTCAGATAAGGCCATGGCGAACATCAAGGAGGCCGTGGCCAAGGAGGATGCCGACTTCCGCGTGTTCAACAACAGCGCGCGCTATTGCATCGACAAGGGCATCATGGCGGAGCAGGCCTTGGAGTGGGCCACCAAGAGCGTTTCCCTCGAGAAGAAGTTCTGGAACGTACACACGCTGGCCTTGGCGCATGCCGCCAATGGACAATACAAGGAGGCGATGAAAACCGCCGAAGAGAGCATGAAGATGGCGCAGGAGGCGGACTACCAGCCGTATGTGAAGATGAATAAGGAGAAGATGGACGAGTGGACCCTGAAGACGGGTAGATGATCCCTCGGATCGAACGTTCTTTCGGAAGGCCCTTCGGGGCCTTTCGCTTTATGGGGATCTCCGATCAGCTGCCGCCTGCGATCCGTTCCTGCCAAGGAGGGCCTGCAGCACCACCGCCAGCACCACCACGATCGCGGGGGCCAGCAGGTTGTACCACAGGAAGGCTAGTTCGATGTCCGAGAAGTGGATGAAGAAGATGATCGCCTGGGCAATGAGCGCCGCCACGAACACCGCCGTGCCCTGCACCCAGCGCACGAAGAAGGCCACCAGGAAGATGCCCAGGATGGTGCCGTAGAACAGCG
>JAGQVN010000198.1 GCA_020437905.1 Flavobacteriales bacterium | reverse complement strand
CCCCCCTTGCGGATGATGGCACCCAGAGGGGCGCCGATGAAGAAGAAGATGATGCAGGTGAGAGCCAGCATGGGCTTTCGATGCCACTCCACGTGGAAGCGGTTCAGGTGCTCCTCCCGGGCCCGTCTGGCCCGGATGGTATGGTCCAGGAAGTTGACGTTGTTGCGTACCAGGTTCATGGCCACCTCGTACAGGTTCGCACGAACCGGCGGTGTCATGCCGCGCAGTTTGCTGCTGAACGGCTCGAAGGTGCCTGCCGGACGGATGGCCACGGAGTCGCGCATCACCCAGAGCCCGTTCCCCATGTGCTGCCCTTCCTGGGCGCGGCGTTCGGCCGAGTGGCGTTCCAGGCTGTCACGAGCAAGTGTGAGTTGGCCCATGGTGAGCATCTGATAATGGTCCCTGAACAGGTCCTCATCGGTACGCTCCAGACCGAGACCGCTCAGGTCGAAGCGGATGATGTCCTCCTCGAAGGTCCCCCTCAGCAGGGGAATGTCCGCTTCCGCACCCCCCGCCGGGGCGTGTTCGTCATAGAGGTGTCCATCACGCAAGGTCAGCAGCAGGTAGTTCCCGTCGGTCGACCGTTGCATGATGCCTTCGCGGGCACGCACCACGGTCCGGTTCCCTTGGAAGGCCTGGCGGTGGTCATAGATCAGGACATCGGTCAACCGGCCGGTATCAGGGTCCTTGTCGCGCACCCGGATGCTGAAGCCGTCGATCCCGTTGTAGAAGACGTTCGGAACCAGGTTCAATGTGGGTTTCTTCTGGGTCACGTCCCAGAGCAACGACTTGAACCTGAGGTTGGCGATGGGCAGTATGTTGTTGCTGAACACAAAGGAACCGGCGGCGAGCAGCACGACGAGAACGATGAGTGGTCGCAGGATCCGGAACAGGTTGAGGCCGGCCGACCGCATCGGCGTCAGCTCGCTGTTCTCTCCCAATCCTCCCAAGGTCATGATCGAGGAGAGTAGGATGCCGAGGGGAAGCGCCAGGGGGACGAAGCTGGCGGTGGCATAGAAGAGCAGTTCGGCGAGCACGTACCATTCGAGCCCCTTGCCCATCAGGTCGTCCACGTACTTCCAGAGGAACTGCATGCTCAGGATGAACAGGACGAGCAGGAAGGTGATCGCCAGCGGGCCCAGATAGACCCGGATGATCATGTGGTGGAGCCGCTTCATCGATCGGCCGCGTGGACGGACTGGTCAGGCCCCGATCACCCGCAGCAGGTTGTGTATCTGCGAGTCCCACAAGGCCCGTGCCGTTTCCAGTTCATGAGGCCAGGCATGGTCGGTCAGGATGAGCGCCACGTCATTGGTCATGGCATCGATCCGTATCCGCAGTTCGAAAAAAGCGGCGGGATCCTCGTCATCCTCCCAATGGAATCGCACGACCTCGCCTCGCTTCTGGCCGATGAGCAATGCGGTCTCCTCTTCACCATCCCACATGAACGTATAGCGGTCTCGCTTCACGTTCACGTCGTCACAGTACCATTCCGAGAAACCACTAGGTGTAGAGATCAGCTCATAGAGCACGTTCGGCGCCGAGCGCACCATGAACTCCATTTGGAAGCGTTCCTTCAGGGTGGAGCGTTCCCTCCTGGGGCGTGCTGGGGAGGTTGAAGTGTCCGGCTTGGGGG
>JAGQVN010000197.1 GCA_020437905.1 Flavobacteriales bacterium | reverse complement strand
GTTGCTGGTCTGCAGGTGGCCGGTCACTTAACGGACATGGCCTTGGTCCTGGACCGGAGCCTCGGTAACATGTATCTGGTGAATACCGTGATCGGTGCGCTCAGTTCCATCGTGGACAACGTGCCCTTGGTGGCCGCGGCCATGGGCATGTACCCGATGACCCAGTTCCCGGTGGACCATCCCTTCTGGGAACTCCTTGCCTTGTGTGCGGGTACCGGCGGCAGCATGCTGATCATTGGATCGGCGGCGGGTGTGGCGGCCATGGGCATCCTGGGCATCGACTTCCTGTGGTACATGAAGCGCATGACCTTCCCGGCCGCTTTGGGATACATCGGTGGCATCCTTACCTTCTGGTTGATGTGGGGCGGGCATTGAGCCATGCAGGCAGTCCGATCGTGCTTCGTTGAAGTGGTGGCTCTTCGGATGCAGCGACACCTCGTAATTTGCGGGGATGAAGCTCGATCTTACGCTCTTCCTGGCCTGGCTATGTACCACAGCCGCATGGGGCCAGACCATCCTGGTGCAGCCCTACCTGCAGGATGCGGAGCCCGACCGGATGACGATCCTTTGGGAGACCAGCAGCGGGACCGAGAGCACGGTGCAGTATGGGCTCACAAATGCGCTGGGGAGCACCGCCACCGGTTCGGAGTTCATCAGCGATGGGACCGCTAGGATCCATACGGTGACCATCAATGGCCTGACACCGGCCACCACGTATTTCTACAAGGCCGTTACCGGTGCTGCACAGTCCGCCGTGTTCCACTTCAAGACCCCAGCCTTGCAGAGTGCTGAAGCCGAGACCAACATCGTGGCCATGAGCGACATGCAACGCGACGCCAGCTATCCGAACAAATTCTGGGAAGTGGTCCACAACGGGGTGATCCAGCATGTGACCGATTCACTGGGACCGGACCTGAGCGAGGAACTGGCCATGATCGTGATACCCGGCGACCTGGTGGATAATGGCGGCAACTATGCCTCCTGGAAGAGCACCTTCTTCGATCCCGCGAACCCCTTGTTCAGCTACGTGCCGGTCTACCCCGTGCTGGGCAATCACGAGAACAACAGCGTCCATTACTTCAATTATTTCCACCCACCGGCGAACGGCACCCCCGGCTTCGAGGAGCATTGGTGGTACAAGGACCACAGCAACGTGCGGATAATCGGGCTGAACAGCAACTCGGGCTATCGCATTCAGACCCAATTGGACTGGTTGGACGGTGTTTTGGACGATGCCTGCGCCGATTCCGACATCGATTTCGTCTTCGCTCAACTGCATCATCCGCATCACAGCGAGCTCTGGATCGCCGGCAACACGGACTACACCGGCGACGTGATCGCCTTGCTGGAACAGTTCAGCAGCAATTGCAGCAAGCCGAGCGTGCACTTCTTCGGCCATACGCACGGCTATTCCCGAGGACAGAGCCGCGACCACACCCACGTGATGATGAACGTGGCCACGGCCGGAGGTAGGATCGATTACTGGGGCGAGTTCGCCAACTTCGACTACGAGGAGTATTCCATCAGTGACGACGAGTACGGCTACGTGATGGTGGAAGTGGATGCCGGGCCCGACCCGCGTTTCACCCTGAAGCGCTTCAGCATCGGCGATGCCTTGAACGTGGAGAACAACACGCTGGAGGACCTCATCACCATCCGCAAGAACAACAATTCACCGCTGACCCCGAACGGCATCTTCCCCTATCCGAGCGAACCGGTGGATCCGAATTATGTCGTGCTGAAGGGTTCCTCCTACTTCGATGCCGATGGCGATCTGCATGGCGAT
Organism: Flavobacteriales bacterium; assembly: GCA_020437905.1. Classification (GTDB taxonomy): domain Bacteria; phylum Bacteroidota; class Bacteroidia; order Flavobacteriales_F; family PHOS-HE28; genus PHOS-HE28. The sequence continues at coordinate 1,720 of JAGQVN010000197.1, read as the reverse complement.
GCGCATTGGCAGGTAAGCACTTCGTGCAACGATTGGAGCGCTCCGGTGAAAGACAGCTGGCGCCAATATCAGAACTGGTACAACGGAGCGGATACCCAGAGCGGTGACGACCTGACCGACGAGACGATCACCGGACTGCTGCCGAACACGACGTATTGCTGGCGGGTCCGTTACCGCGACCGCAGCCTGGCCTGGAGCGCGTGGAGTACACCACTGACCTTTCAGACAGGTCCGTCGGTGATCGATCCGAACTTGCTCTCCAACGGGGATGCAGAGAACGGCATCGTGGGATGGACGGCCACACACGGTGTCATCGAATCGCTCACTGCTGGCCAGTGCAATGGGATCAGTCCCTACGCTGGTGCGCGCTACTTTGCCCTCGGCGCGTTGTGCGTGGACAATGCCTACGGACGGGCCTACCAGGACATCTCGGTCGCATCCGAGGCTGTTGCGATCGATGCGGGTTCCCTGAACGTTCGCTTCGGAGGCTGGTTCGCCAACTGGCAAGGCACCGATCTGCCGAAGATGTCCGTGGAGTTCCTGGCCGCTGGTGGCGCATCACTGGGTGTGACAGCTGAGATCGGTTCCAACACAGGCACCTGGACCTTCGTCGACCATTATGTGCCGATCCCCGTCGGTACGCGCACCCTCCGTGCGGTGCTCACGGGCACGCGCCAGGCGGGTCTTGACAACGACAGTTACATGGACGACCTGACCATGAGCCTGGTCGAAGGCACCGCCTGCAGCGCTCCTTTCGTCAATGTTCCTGTGCGCACCCTGCTCGAGGGCCCGTTCGAAGAAGGGAGCGGACTGATGGAGGATGGACTGCGCGCGCAACAGCTCATCCCTCTGCAGGAGCCCTTCACTGCGCTAGGCTTCGTGCATGCCGGAGAAGGTGGCGGCGAGACCATCCTGCCAAACGTGCTTCAGACCACGGGTACGAACGCCGTGGTGGATTGGGCGCTCATCGAACTACGCTCAGGCACCGCAGCCAATACCGTGATGGCTACCCGTTCCTGCTTGTTACTCCGTAACGGGATGCTGGTGGACACGGACGGTGCTTCCTCACCGCGGATCCAGGTTCCTCCCGGAGAGTACCACCTGGTGATCCGACATCGGAACCACCTGGCCGCCATGACCGGCCAGCCGATCGCACTGGGCAACTCGCTGACGACGATCGACCTCAGCGATCCGCTGATCCCACTGTACGGGACCGAGGCCATGAAAACCGTTGGCACCACCCGGGTCCACTGGGCAGCCGACGTGACCCGCAACGGACAGCTCAAATACGCCGGATCGGGCAACGACCGGGATGCGATACTGCAACAGATCGGTGGCAGTGTCCCCACCAGCGTGACCACCGGCTACCATTCCGAGGACGTGAACCTGGACGGGGTGGTCAAGTACGCCGGGTCCGCTAACGACCGCGATAGGATCCTTCAGAACATCGGGGGCAGTATACCGACCGCGGTCAGGAACGGGCAGGTCCCGTAAAGGTCACCGGGCCACCAGGAAGCGTTCGTGCGCTATCTGGCGCTCCCATTCCAGTAGGCGCAACACGTATACCTCGGGCGAGAGTGCCGCAACCGAGATCGAGATCGTCCGCTGTTCACTGACCCCGGCCTGCACGATCCGTCCGGAAATGTCGAGGACTTGATAGGAGATCAGGTCGGCTCTCGGTCGTTGGACCTGGAGCACCTCTGATGCCGGGACCGGATAG
>JAGQVN010000196.1 GCA_020437905.1 Flavobacteriales bacterium | reverse complement strand
CAGGCCCTGTTCCGTGCTGACCTGCAACTGCACCATGGCGGGTGCATCCAACAGATAGCTCAGCGTGGTGCGCTCCTGGAAGGGGTTGGGCACGATGCTGAGGCGGTCGTCGGACTTGCTCATGCCCTGCTCCAGGTTGCTTCCGCTGCCCGTGCCGTCCTGTTGCATGCCGCGGCCGTCGAGGGTGCCGTCGGGGTTGGTGCAGCAGGTGGCGAGGTCTTGTTACCGCTCCTTTCGCGCGGGAGTTAGGTCGAGCGCTGGGCTATGCGGGACGAGGACCGTCCTCCCGTGCGTTCCTCAAACTACTTTCACCACCATGAGCCGTAGGTACAAGTTCCATGACCCAACCGGCTTGTACTTCATTTCCTTCGCCACCGTGGGCTGGGTGGATCTGTTCACCCGAAGGGAATACCGGGACATCTTGGTGGACAGTCTGAAACACTGCCAAGAGCATAAGGGTCTTCTCCTTTATGAGTGGGTCATCATGAGCAATCACGTTCATCTGTTGGCTGCCGCTGCAGCGGGTTCACAGCTCGCCGGGATCATCCGAGATCTCAAAAAGTTCACCTCAGGCACCATTCATCGCAAGCTGGCCGCCGATGTGTCCGAGAGCCGTCGGACGTGGATGCTAGCAATCTTCGAAGAGGCCGGTCGCGAACAAGTAGGGAACAGCGGGTTCCAATTATGGCAGCAGCACAACCAACCTCTGCTGGTAGATACCGCTGCGGATCTGGATCGCGTTACGCAATATATACGGAACAATCCGGTCAGATCAGGAATGGTAAGCGTTCCTGAGGACTATGTGTACAGTTCGGCGTTCAAGCCTGGCCTGTTGCGGCTGGAGGAGGTTTGATGATAGCCATGGACAAGGACGCACGGGAGGACGGCGCTGATCGGTGGGATTGCGGTGGGCGCCTAACTCCCGCGCGAAATGGGGCCCGCTGAAGAACCCAGGAAATCACCGATCCCCACAAAACCTTCGATCGGGTCGTTGGTGGTTGCGCGGTATGGGCGAATGCGCATCATCTCCAGGCCTTCCACGCCGCTGGCGGATCCTTGGCTGCCGGCCATGTCGCCCATGAAGCGGAAGCTGATGTTGTCCCAATGATGGCCAGTACCCGCAGGCAAGGCATCATCACTGCTGGCGATCACCAGGTTGCTGTTGTCATCCACTTCGGTCCCTGTGCCGTTCGTGCCTTGATCATACCACTGGCCGATGTAAGCCAGGTCGCTGTTGCCGGTCATGGTCATGCCGTTCTGCATCTGGCTGCGAAAGGCAAAGAAGGGTCTCGTACCGATCGCGTCGTGGAACAGGTGCCAGCGAGACCAGGGTCCGCGCGGCCTTGTCGATCCCGTATTCATATAGTTATCCCGAAAACCCAATGCCCCATACCCTACACGATCCAACACCTGCAACGTAGGATCGGGAAATGCGCGCGAACCCGTTGGCGCTCCATTGTGAATGAACCAGCAACCATCATCATCGTCGTTCATCAGGAACACGCCACTGTAGCGATCCTGGGCAGCATCCCGCTCCTCCATGCTTTGAACGTGAAAAGCCCGGTGCCCGCCAGGAGACGGTCCGTTGCCACCGTAGTGCCATATCCGTCCAATGTGGTTCACATCCCGCCACATTTCCCAGCCCTGCTCGGTGGCAGAGGCCACATCCGTGCGGAAGGTGCAGAGGCCGCCGAAGGCAGCACTGTTCACGCCCAGCTGATCGCCCCGGACGCGCAGGGTGGCGAAATTCGATGGGGTTAAGCCAATGGTGAAATTGTACGGATTGATGCCAATGCCAACGTTTGCGTCCGGTTGCAAATAGGAGAATCCAGCTCCGTCCGTTGTTGGGTGATCGCCATCCGGCTGGGCGATTAGAGCACCGCCCAAGAGAACGGCGAGGATGAGGAGATAGTGCTTAAGCAGATTTTCCATGGTGTTCTGTGTTTAGTGTGAACGGACGAAGCGAGCAGTGCCCAACGGGCCTTGCTGATTGAAAAGCCTTAAGTGGTAACCTCCTTGAGATAGGTCACGAAGGTCGATCTGAAGCAAAGAAGCGTCGTTGTCCTGATTCGCCTGCAATATCACCCTTCCGGTCAGGTCAATTACCTGGTAGTGCAGTCCGGCTTTCTGCTTATTAGGAACTTCAACATGAAGTACGCTATGGGCTGGGTTCGGATAGACTTGGACCTCCATTGCCGCCAGCAGATCTTCTACAACTGTAGCGGTGCAGTAAGAAAGGTCGAAAGAGGCCCGCACATCATCCACGAAGGCATAAGCCACCAGGAATGTTCCGAATCCAGTGGAATCTATCAGCGTCAACTGGTTCAGCGAATCTGCAAAGAAATTGCCCACCACTACGTGCGTATAAGCAGAATCTGGGGTATAAATACCAGACACCTGATACCATATCGCGGTGTCCGTAGGTACAATGTCGAGGCTCAGCGCAGCGGAGTTCGGGTACAGATACGAATGCCAATCGGAGGGGAATTCGGTGAAGAATTTCAGGCCAAGGCCTTTGCAGGAATAGGGTGTTGAGTTGCCCGACCAACTCCCGAAACCACCCATAGCCGTTTGGAAGGAAAGGCAAATGGGCACCCCAGGTATCAGCGGATCGGTCAGGTCAATGCCTACCAGTTCACGGTACCAAAACGGTGTCCCACCTGGAGTAGAGGTGGCCATGCCCATATAGCCATCCCCATCGGCGGGGTATTGATAGCCGAACTGATTGAACGGAACGCCCACCACCCCGTTGCTGGAGCAGGCATGGAAGTAATCTGCCGACTGTGTATGTAGGTTATACCAGCCAGTGGCCCATTGCGCGTAACCGGAGAAGTCCGGGCAGGTGTCGAACTGTTCGAAGGAGCCGTTGGGCACAAGGTTCTGAGCTCCACAGTGAGCCGCGTCCACTCCGCTAAGTACGACACAGAGCACAATGACTTTCATCCGTGGCATGCTCTGAAGATAGCATCCATTCGGGCCGTTCGTTCCCTTTAGATAATACTTCATGTTGATTTGATATTCCCGTTCATCGCCACCTGTTTTCGCTGGGCAGGTCATCCATATCCAGCCATCCCAACACACCATCCTCGTTCACCACAATGACCTTTTCTACCGTATCCATTGGTGCCTCGATAGGCAATTGACGGATACGCACCCGACCATCCAGCACATCGAAGCGCTCCTCGGGGTCCACGAGCACACCACCGTTCGCTACTGTGGCGGCATAGAAATCGCCGACACCCACAAAACCCTGCGTGTCCGAAGGAACGTAGATGCGGAAGGTCTCCAGGCCTTCCAGGCTACGCGCACCGGTCCCTTGGCTTGATGTATAGTCGTTCGTGAAGATGAACTTCAGTCTGTCGGTACCCCAGGGTGCGGACGCCGGATTATCGCTCCACTGGATCACCACGTCGCTGGTATCGGTGCCCTTGTACTTGTGGCCGAAGTAGCACTGGTCGGCATTCCCGGTCATGGTGATGCCGTTGCGCATCCAAGGCCGATAGCCGAAGTCCTGGGCATAGACAAGTGTGCTGTTCAAGGCACTGTCCACCAGATGGATCCGACTGAAAGGACCTACCGAACCAGTATAGAACTGTTCTTGCGTCGTGATCCCCAGAAAGCCGTTCTGGATAATGTTCGAGAAACCATTGATCGTGGCTTCTTTCGTATCGTACAGACGCATCCTGAACAGACTGTCCGTTCGGAAGTTCAGCGGAACGTTGTCATTGTTCCCCACATAGTTGTCTTGGGGATCATTACCGATGTTCCCTGAAATATCCCATTCTTGTGCCGTCAATGGCAAGGTGCCTAAGCACGCTGCCAGCATCAAAATTCTCGATGTCATGAGTTCAAAGCGTTGCGCTCAGAACCCCCTTTCTTCCTTGATCAGTTTCCTGCTCCAACGCGTGCTACCGGACCATGCCACAAGCACGTATGGACCTGGTGCCAGATCGCTGGTCCAGGGTAATACGTTGTCGTATTGAACGTCCGCTTGCCGGAACACCTCCCGGCCTAAGGCATCATAGAGTGCAACCCGTTCCAGGGGTACCCCGTTCGCGTTTAGCCACAACTGCCCACCCGCTCCGAACCAGGCCTGGATTTCTTCCACAGCGTTCACCTCGCCAATGGCGACCACCTCCACCTCATCGACCATGTAGTATGCATAATCATAGAAGGAGTTAGGGTTCACTACCGTACCATTCACAAGACTTGGTGGATCGAAAGAACCCATGACCATCCACTGTTCCCCCCCGACCGCCACGAAGGTGTCCGCCAATTGCAGCCAGCCGTCGCTTTGCACCAAGAAGGGGCTGTTCGGGTCGCTGAGGTGCAATTGTGGGGTCACCGATGTCAAGTGGTTCGGGTGGTTCTCTTGCACCATGGTAGAGCCGAAATACACACTGATCCCATCGATCGCGTATTTGTAATGGTCCATCCGAGAGCACTTGAATGCGACGCGGTAGGCCTGTCCGGCGACCATGGTCTGTATCAGTTGCGCGCCGAGGTAATCCTTGCTGAAAGAGCTACCAGGTCCGAACCAACATAGAAACCCGGCATGCCGGATTCCGTCTGATGGCCATTCGAACCCCGTGGATTGAGAACTGGACGAACTGGTGTCAATTGGATTTCCACAATAGCGGCTTTGATCGAAATCCCACACATCCGGTGTGGCGGTGTTCGGGTTGTACCAGCCCACGGCCTTGAGCAAGCTGCACTGCGTACTGACCTCACAATCCACCGTATCCTCAAAGCTGGGGTTCGGCACCAGGTTGGTCTGCGCTGTTGTCACCGAGGCCAGCGAAACGATCAAGGAAAGAAAGAGTGTTCTGAACATTGTTCTACTTCTTTCTATTAACCACGCCTTCGGCACCTGGAAGACGCACCGTAGCACGTACGGCGCTGCCTTCCGCTTCCGGCCCACCTGGTGGTACCGGGTGCTCACCGCCCTTCATGGCGCGTGGCTGGGTCCATGCCGGGTCGGTATCTTTGCTTCAGCTTGTGTTCATCTTTCGTCGTAGTTAGGTGGGACATAAGTAACCAAGGCCCTCGGT
>JAGQVN010000195.1 GCA_020437905.1 Flavobacteriales bacterium | reverse complement strand
ATCCAGAACTCGGCCAAGTGCCGGGCGGTGTTGCTGTTCTCCGCGCGGAACGTGGGTCCGAACGTGTATACCTTGCCGAGCGCCGTGGCACCGAGCTCGGCCTCCAACTGTCCGCTGACCGTCAGGTTCGTCAAGCGACCGAAGAAGTCTTCGGAGGCATCGGTCCCCTTGGTATCCTCCAGGGTCGTCACCCGGAACATCTCGCCGGCCCCTTCGGCATCGCTGGCGGTGATGATCGGGCTGTGGAAGTAGCTGAAGCCGTTCTTGTCAAAGTACTCGTGGATACCGAAGCTCACCTGGTGCCGGATGCGGAAGACGGCGCTGTACGTGTTCGTGCGGAAGCGGAGGTGCGCATTTTCCCGGAGAAACTCCAGGCTATGCTTCTTGGGCTGGATCGGATAAGCCTCGGCGTCGCTATCTCCGATCACCTCTACATCGGTCACCTGCAGCTCCACCCGCTGTCCGCTGCCCTGGCTCTCCACGATGAGGCCCGCGCATTTCACTGCCGCGCTGGTGGTGAAACGGGCTCGCATGGCAGCATCCACCTTCTCCTGGTCGATCACGCACTGCAGATTGCGGATGGTGCTGCCATCGTTCAGCGCGATGAAGCGGTCGTTGCGGAACGTACGCACCCAGCCGCCCACCGTTACGGTGGTTCCGGTGAGCGCAGGATCGTCGAGTACTTGCTTGATCGAATGCATCGGAATGTGATGGTGCCGAGGTGAGAGCGCGATAAGGCGCGGTCAAGCGCATGCTTAGTCGATCCGTCCCTTCGGTCGGCAAAGGAACGAAACCGGCCCTTTCAGCGCTTTTTTGAGACGCTCCGCTCAGGGGAATGTGATGAACGGTGGAAACATTTTATGGTCGGCATTGTTTCCGTTGTTCCGATCGTGTTAGGTTTGCACCCCGCTTCAGAAATGTCCGACCGCGAGCAACAGATCATTGACCAGGCCCACAAGGTGTTCATGCGCCTGGGGATCCGCAGTGTGAACATGGACGACATCGCCCAGCACCTGCGGATCAGCAAGAAGACTCTTTATCAGTTCGTCAAGGACAAGAACGACCTGGTGCAGCGCGTGGTGAAATGCACCTGCGAACATCATCGCACGAGCATCAATGCGATCTGTGAGCGCGGGCTGAACGCGATAGACGAGCATTTCGAGATCGCCAGCTTCATCGCCTCCCAGCTCGGACAGATGCACCCGAGCATCCACTTCGACCTGCAGAAGTACCATGCAGAGGCGTGGGACATGTTGGAGCGTACGGAGAAGGAGGATATCTATGGTTGTGTGACGCGCAACATGGAGAAAGGCATCCGCGAAGGACTTTACCGCGATGACCTGAACATCCCGGTCCTGGCCAAGATCTATATCGCGCGCTTCGACGCGGTCTTTGATGGGGAACTCTTCCCGGGGACCGAATACAAGTTCCAGGACATCATCTGGGAGCTGTATCGCTACCACATCCGCGGTATCGCAAGTGAGAAAGGCCTGAAATACCTGGCCAAGAAGGTCAAGAAAGAACGGACGCACCCATGAGGTATTGGATCCTTATCCCTTCGTTTGCCATTGCACAACTGGTCCTGTCACAAGGTGCCATGCCGTTGAGCCTGCAGCGTGCCACGGACCTGGCCGCGGAACAGAGCTATGCGGTACGCAACAGTGCGCTGGAAGCCGAGAAGGCTATCCGTCGTGAGAAGGAGATCCTGGCCATCGGTCTTCCGCAGCTGAACGCGAGCGGGTCCCTGCAGAACTACCTCGATGTCCCCACTTCGGTGGTGCCGAATTTCTTCGGCAATGATCCCGAGTTCCTGGAGGTTCAGTTCGGCGTACCATGGACCACGACCGGAGGGCTGCGCCTCGATCAGTTGCTGTTCGATGGCTCCTACCTGGTGGGCTTGGCGGCCACCAAGGAACTGCGCAAGCAGAGCGATGAAGAGCTCGAGCAGGCGGAGAAGGAGGCACGTATCACGGCAGCAAAGGCGTACTACGCAGTACTCGCTGCCGAGGAAGGTGCGCGTCTATTGAAGGAGACTGTACCCGTGCTGGAGCGCTCGTACACGGAGTCCAAGGCGTTGTTCGAGAACGGTTTCGCGGAAAGCACGGACGTGGACCGGTTGGAGCTGGAGCTGCAGAATACCAGGGACCGGGTCACGGTGTTCGAGCGACAAGCGGAGGTGGCTAATGCATACCTCCTCTTCGTACTGGGGCTGCCCATAGGGACCGAACTGGACCTCACCGACCCATTGCAGACGCTGATCGATGCGCCTGGGTCAGAAGAGCTCCTGGGTTCGGAACTGAACATGGATGCCCATGTGGACCATCGCATCGCGGCGACCTATGAGCGCCTCCAAGTGTTGAACGTGAAGAACGAGAAGAGCGCCTACCTGCCCAAGCTGCGCGGTTTCTTCAGCTATCAGCAGCAGGCCTTTGGCAACGCGGAGGTGGTCGACTCGGACTGGTATCCGGCGTCGCTTTGGGGTTTGAACCTGGACGTTCCTCTGTTCAGCAGTGGCAGCCGTTCGAACAAGGTGGCCCAAGCCAAGCTGACCCTGGAGCAGGCCCAGGTGAACCTGGAACGGGTGGAGCAGCAACTGTCATTGGAGGTCCGGCAGCGGCGCAGCGACCTGCAGACCGCCAGGGACTTGTATGAGAACGCCAGGGATAGGCTGGAACTGTCCCGGAAGATCTTCGAGCGGACCTCCACCAAATACACCGAAGGCCTCTCGTCCAGTTTCGAGCTGAACACCGAACAATCGTCCTACATCCAGTCACAAGTGGATTACGTGCAGCGCGTTGCGGACTACCTGAACGCACGTACCGAGCTGCGCCGCAGCCTTGACCTTTTCTGACCATGAGCACACCCTTCACCATGCGAACCGTTCTTCTTTCCATTCCCGTGCTTGCCCTGTTCGCGGCCTGCGGTCCGACCGAGGTCACGGATGCGGAGGTGCAACGGCACCGCGAACTGCGCGACAGCTTGAAGTCGGCGCGGGAGGCCATCAATGAGGCGATCGCACAGGAAGAGGCCTGGTTGGCCAAGAACGATCCGGAACTCAGGCGTACGCTTCCGTCAGTGACCACCTTGGCCTTGGCTTCAAGGGACTTTGCGCATTACACTGAGGCGCATGGCAGTGTGAAGGCGGATGAGAACGCCTTGCTGTACAGCAGCACCGGCGGTGAGGTCCGTCGCATCCTGGTGAGGGCTGGTCAGCCGGTCCGCAAGGGACAGCTCATTGTCGACATCGACACCGACGTGCTGCGCAGCAATATCGCCCAGGCGGAAGCCAATGTGGAGCTGGCGCGTGACGTGTTCGCCAGGCAGGCGAAACTATGGGAACAGAAGATCGGCAGCGAGCTGCAGTACTTGGAAGCGAAGAGCCGCAAGGAGAGCAGCGAAGCACAGCTGGCCGCATTGCAGGAGCAACTGCGGAGCGCCCAGGTCTTCGCGCCCTTCGATGGCGTGGTGGACGAGATCTTCCCCAACGTGGGTGACATGGCCACCGCGATGCAACCCGTGGCCAGGGTCGTGAGCCTCGGCAAGGCCAGCATCGAGACGGACCTCAGCGAGGACATGTTGGAGAAGGTCAAGCTGGGCGACCCGGTCACAGTGGAACTACCCGAAACAGGTGCGACCATTCAGGCCACCATCGATCAGATCGGGCAGTACATCAACCCCAACAACCGCACCTTCAAGGTGACCCTGCGCATGGAGAACGGGGTGAAGCTGCGGCCCAACCAGTTGGCCAATGTCCGCATCCAGGACCTATCGGTCGAGAACGGCACGGTGGTGCCGAGCCGCCTGGTCATGGAGAACGCCAAAGGAGAGAGCTACGTGTATCTGTTGGACAGCAGTGAAGGGATGGCCCGTGCGAAGAAACAGTTCGTCAAGGTCCTGGCAGCCCAGGGCGGCGATCTGCTGATCGAGGCTGAAAACTTGAAACCCGGGGACCTGCTGATCGACCAGGGTTCCAGGCTGGTGGTGGACCGCCAGGAGGTGAACGTGATGCAAGGCGCCTAAGCAGACAGAGATGAGCGATCCAAAACAGAACCACACGACGGACAAGCGCTTTCCGCTGTCCTCGTGGGCCGTGGACAACCGGGCCACGGTCATGGTGATGACCGTGCTGATCGCCTTGATCGGCTTCAGCGCATACAACAGCATGCCGCGGGAGGCCTTCCCAGAGGTGGTCACCCCGGAGATCTACGTCGGGACCGCGTATCCGGGCAATGCCCCGGACGACATGGAAAAGCTGATCACGCGACCGCTGGAGAAGGAGATCAAGACCATCACCGGCATCGACGAGATCAACAGCACCAGTGTGCAGGGTTACAGCACCATCCAGATCAAGTTCGATTTCAGCGTGACACCGACCGAGGCACTGCGCAAGGTGAAGGACGCTGTGGACAAGGCCAAGGCGGACCCCAGCTTCCCGACCGATCTGCCGGCCGAGCCCAACATCTTCGAGATGAATTTCTCGGAGCTGACCCCGATCCTCAACATCAACCTCAGTGGCGACTACAGCATCGACCAGTTGAACGCCTGGGCCGAGGACCTGGAGGATGCGATCGAGGACCTGCCCGAGGTGAACAAAGTGGAGATCCGCGGGGTGCCGGAGAAGGAATTGCGCATCAGCCTGGACCTGCCCAAGATGGAGATGCGGCAGGTCAGCTTCCAGGACGTGGCCAATGCCGTGCAAAGCGAGAACGTGAGCGTGAGCGGAGGTGAGGTCCTCGTGGATGGTCTGCGGCGCAGCGTGAGCGTGAACGGTGAGTTCACCGACATGGACCAGGTGCGTTCCATCATCGTCAAGCAGGAGAATCTCGAGCTCGTGCGTTTGGGTGAGATCGCCGACGTGGCCTTCACGTACAAGGAGGCCAATAGCTACGCCCGGGAATACGGACAGCCGGTGGTAATGGTGGATGTCATGAAGCGCAGCGGGCGCAACCTGCTGGTGGCCAGCGACAGCATTCAGAGCCTGCTTGGGAAGTTCCAGGAGCACGTGTTCCCCCGCGACCTGAACGTCACCATTACGGGTGACATGAGCGACCAGACACGCACGCAGGTGGATGAGCTGGAGAACAGCATCATCTTCGGTATCCTGCTGGTGGTGGGCGTGCTCATGTTCTTCCTGGGCCTGCGGAACGCCATCTTCGTAGGTATCGCCATCCCCTTGAGCATGATGCTCAGCTTCGCGGTGCTCAATGTGATGGGCATCACGCTGAACATGATGGTGCTCTTCAGCCTTGTGCTGGCCTTGGGCATGCTCGTGGACAATGGCATCGTGGTGATCGAGAACACCCACCGCCTCATGAGCGAAGGCCAGGCTCCGCTCCGGGCCGCCAAGAACGGCATCGGCGAAGTGGCTTGGCCGATCATCGGCAGTACTGCCACCACCGTCGCGGTGTTCGTGCCGCTGATGTTCTGGCCGGGGATCATGGGGGAGTTCATGAAGTTCCTGCCACTCACCCTCATGGTCGTGTTGGCCAGCTCGCTCTTCGTCGGCCTGGTCATCAACCCCATGCTGGCGTCGCGGTACATGCGTGTCACGCAGGACGGTCCCACCCGATTCCTCACGTTCAAAGTGGGAGGCTGGATGCTGGCCATCGGGTTGGTGTTCAGCCTGGCCGGCTATTTCGGGCAGATCAAACCCCTGTTCGCATTGGGGAACCTGGCGGTGGTCTTCGCGCTGTTCGGTTACGTGAACCATTACCTGCTCTATCCCGCGTCGGTGCGGTTCCAGACCGTCACCATGCCCCGGTTGGAGGAGCGCTACCGCGCCTTCCTGGTGTGGGTCCTGGCAGGTCGCCGCCCCCGGTTCATGTTCCTGGGCACGATCGGCCTGCTCATCTTCTGCTTCATCCTGTTGGGCCTGGTACCGCCGAAGACCCTGTTCTTTCCGATCAACCAGCCGCAGTACGTGAACGTGTTCATCGAGAAGCCGATCGGTACGGACATCGATGAGACCAATGAGACCACGAAACTGGTGGAGGCACGTGTGTTCGAGCTGCTCAGCGACCCGGCCTACAACGAATTGATCGCAGATACGCTTCCGGACGGCACCGTGGAGGAACGCATGGAGAACTTCCTGGTCAGTTCGGTGATCGCGCAGGTGGGTGAAGGGACCAGCGACCCCATGGCTGGACCTTCGTTGGCAGCCACACCGCACAAGGGTCGCGTGCAGATCAGCTTCGTCAAGTACGCCGATCGACGCGGCATCAACACCCTGGATGTGATGGAGCGTGTGCGCGAAGTGGTACGCGACGTGCCGGGTGTGTCCGTCATCGTGGACAAGGACCCAGCAGGTCCTCCTGCCGGCAAGCCGATCAACATCGAGATCAAGGGCGACGACGTGGACGGCCTCATCGTGGAAGGTGAGCGTCTCCGGCAGTTCCTGATCGCGCAACACATCGCTGGCGTGGAGGAGCTCAAGCTCGATGTCGAGACCGGCAAGCCGGAGATGCCGGTGGAGATCGATCGGGCCAAGGCCGGACGCTACAACGTGAGCACCTTCGCGATCGGTGATGCCATCCGTACCGCGCTCTATGGCCGTGAGGTCAGTACCTACAAGGAAGGGGAGGACGACTATCCGGTGAACATCCGCTTGAAGGACGAGTACCGCTACGATCCGGAAGTGCTCACCAACATGCGCGTCACCTTCCGCGACCAGACCAACGGACAGATCCGCCAGGTGCCCATCAGCGCCCTGGCCAGCACCAGCTACACGAGCACATACAGTGCGGTGAAGCGCAAGGACCTGAAGCGCATGGTGCAGGTGCAGAGCAACGTGCTGGGTGATGCCAACCCGAACGAAGTGGTGGGGAAGGTGCAGGTAGCCATGGAGGGTTATGACAAGGACCCGAGATACAGCTATGCCTTCACTGGGGAGATGAAGGAACAGGAGAAGCAGATGGCCTTCCTGAGCACCGCTCTGTTCATCGCCTGCGCCTTCGTGTTCATGATCATCGTGACCATGTTCAACAGCAGCAGTACACCGGCGATCATCATGTTCTCGGTCATCTTCAGCTTGATCGGGGTGTTCCTGGGACTCATCGTGTTCCGGATGGAGTTCGTGATCATGATGACCATGATCGGCATCATCTCGCTGGCGGGAGTGGTCGTGAACAACTCCATCGTGCTCATCGACTTCTTCGAATTGCTGCGCTCCCGACGGCGCGAGGAGCTCGGTTTGAGGCAAGGGGAGAAACTTCCGCTCCATGAAGTGATCGTCTGCATCGAGGAAGCTGGAGCCCGGCGTCTGCGCCCTGTGCTGCTCACAGCCATTACCACGGTCCTTGGCCTCGTCCCATTGGCGGTGGGGATCAACATCAACTTCTTCACCCTGTTCAGTGAGCTGGACCCGAACATCATGATCGGTGGGGACAACGTGGTGTTCTGGGGCCCGATGAGCTGGACGGTGATCTACGGCCTGCTCTTCGCCACCTTCCTCACCCTGGTCATCGTACCGGTGATGTACCTGATCATGACCAAGATCAAATACAAGATCCAGCGTCCCGAAGTGGCGGAGATCCCGGAGGATGCGCCGAAGGCCTTCAGTACGGTGAGCGTGAACTAGGTAACGCTGGAACGGGAGGAGGGCCGCTGGTGTCAGCGGCCCTCTTCCCGTTCCGTGCTCTGCGGGTCATCCTTCGTTAGGCTCCTTTCGTTCATCCTGACCGGTATCGATCGCGGATGGAGCATCCATGAACTTGAGCTCGATCGCCTGCATCAGTTCTTCGCGTGGCTCCTTGCCGAACTCTTCCATGCCATGGATACGGTCCTGCTTGGGAGGCCGGCTTCCATGTTCCAACTTGGCATCAACCGGCTCGGCGATGGGGTCGGCCTCTTTCGGCAGATACTCCTCACCCGTAATGAACTCCATCTTGTCCGGAGTGGTGTCGTACGCCT
>JAGQVN010000194.1 GCA_020437905.1 Flavobacteriales bacterium | reverse complement strand
GACCATGCAGGACGACATCACCGATGGCGTGCAGTGGTTGATCAAGGAGGGCATTGCCGATCCGGAAAGGGTCGCCATTTATGGTGGCAGCTATGGTGGCTACGCTACCCTGGCCGGGGTCACATTCACCCCGGACCTTTACGCGTGCGGAGTGGACTACGTGGGTGTCAGTAACCTATTCACCTTCATGAGGACCATTCCTCCGTATTGGAAGCCCTACCTGACCATGATGCATGAGATGGTCGGCAACCCGGGGACGGATAGCCTGGCTATGGCCGAAGCCAGTCCGGTTTTCCATGTGGACAAGATCAAGTGCCCGCTGTTCATTGCACAAGGTGCCAACGACCCGCGTGTAGTCAAGGCAGAAAGCGATCAGGTGGTGGAGGCCTTGGAAGCGCGTGGCGTGAAGGTGCAGTACATGGTCAAGGACGACGAGGGCCACGGTTTCCGGAAGGAGGAGAACCGCTTCGATTTCTATGGGGCCATGGAGAAGTTCCTGGAGGAACACATCGGTATTGAACCAGCTGAGGTCTGATCAGCATTGGAGCTGTCAGAAAAGCGCGGCCAGGGTGCCGCGCTTTTTCGTTCCCTGGACAGGATGACGGTTCAAAGGGATCGTGTAAGTGGCTTCTCACCCTCCCTGGACGTCTCAGGCACCGAAACACGCCGATGCTGCGTCTTGCATGCGAGAAGCTGCGTTCGGGTCCCAAGAATGGGACAGAACCTTGTGGGCTTCAGAGTGTTGTCCCGTTAACGATCGCTTAACTTGGCCTTCTCATTGCGGCTAAGACCTTTTCTTGAGCATGAACCACGTGAAACTCCTCCTTGCCTCGACCGCACTGGTGTTCCTTAATGCCGCATACGGACAGGTGGTCATCAACGAGGTGAGCGCCTCCAATTTCTCCTATCAGGCGGACAATTTCGGCGAATTCGAGGACTGGGTGGAGCTGTATAATGCCGGGCCAGCGCTCGTGGATCTGAGCGGCTGGTATATGAGCGACAACCCGAACAACCCGACCAAGTTCCAGATACAGCCGGGCACCACGATCGCCGCGAACGACCATTTGGTCGTTTTCTGTAGCGGCAGGAACACCAATGCCGGAGGTGTCGTTCATTCCAACTTCAAGCTGAACCAGAGCGCAGGCGAATGGGTGCTGCTCAGCGATGCCGGAGGGGTGGGTGTGGACAGCTACCAATTCACGGACCGTACGAAGACCAACCACAGCAGGGGACGCACGACGGACGGTGCCGCGACCTGGAGCTTGTTCCAGACTCCCACCATCAACGCCCCGAACGCAGGCGGTGGGCCGGATTACGTTGGGCGTCCGTTGATCCAAACACCTGCCGGTTTCTATGGTGGAGCGCAGAACGTGACGATCACCGGACCGGCCGGTGCCGAGATCCGCTACACCCTGGACAGTACGACACCGACAGCGGCCTCCACCCTATACACCGGCCCCATCAACATTGCCAGCACGACGGTGCTCCGTGCCGCGTGTTTCAGTACCACGCCCGGTGTTCCCTCCAGCTTCATTGAAACGAACACGTATTTCATTGGTGTCACGCACACCCTGCCCGTTCTTTCCGCTTCAGGCGATGATGTGGAGACCCTGCTGAACGGCAACGGAGGGATCCAGCCGGTCGGGAACCTGGAGTTCTTCGGTGTGGACCAGCAATTGAAAGCTGAGGCCGTCGGCGAGTTCAATGAACATGGACAGGATAGTTGGGCCTACGGTCAGCGGGGGGTCGACTACATCGTGCGCGACCAGTTCGGGTACAACGATGCCCTGCATCACCCCATTTTCCGGACCAAGACCAGACCCAGCTTCCAGCGTATAATTATCAAGGCCGCAGCCGGGGATAACTATGATTTCGGTCCCGGGCAGCCTGCCCATATCCGTGACATGTACGTGCAAGCGTTAAGCCAGGTGGGCGAACTGCGCCTGGACGAGCGAAGCTATGAACCGGCCATCTTCTACGTGAACGGTCAGTACTGGGGCGTGTATGATGTACGCGAGAAGGTCGATGATCATGATTTCACCAGTTACTACTATGGGCAGGATGAATTCAACATCCAGTACCTGAAGACCTGGGGAGGGACTTGGGAGGAGTATGGTGGGGCCCAGGCAGCCACGGACTGGGATGCGCTTCGCAATTTCATCGCCACCAACAACATGGGGGACCCGGTCGCCTTCGCCTATGTGGACAGCCTCTTCAACTGGAAGAGCCTGGTGGACTACTTCTGCCTGAACAGCTATACCGTGTGTGCGGACTGGTTGAACTGGAACACGGGTTGGTGGCGAGGGCGGGACCCCAATGGCGACAAGAAGAAATGGCGCTATACCCTGTGGGACATGGATGCCACCTTCGGGCACTACACCAATTTTACCGGGATACCCGACCAGACACCCAATGCGGACCCCTGTGCTGCCGAGGACCTGCCCAACCCCGGAGGCCAGGGTCACACCGAGATACTGACCAAGCTGATCACCGAGAACCAGATGGTCCATGACTGGTACGTGAACCGCTATGCCGATCTGGGCAATACCTTGTTCAGTTGCGATTTCATGCTCCCCTTCCTCGATAGCCTCATCGCCAACATCGCACCGGAAATGCCCGCACAGATCGCCCGTTGGGGAGGAAGTATGGCAGCGTGGCAGGACAACGTGCAGGTCCTGCGCGACTTCATCGAGACCAGATGCGTCACCATCCAGCAAGGCATGGTGGATTGTTACAACCTGACCGGACCTTATGATGTGGTCTTCGATGTCTACCCTCCGCTGAGCGGGAAGATCAACATCAACTCCATCACGCCGGGCACCTATCCGTTCACTGGCACCTATTACGGTGGCATCAATACGACGCTGGAGGGAGTGGCAGAGCCTGGCTATGCGTTCAGCCACTGGGAGATCAATAACAACGTGGTCCTCCCGTCTGACATGGATTCGTTGGTCACGGTCGACTTTGTGAGCACCGACACGATCGTGGCCCACTTCGTACCACCTGTTGCATACGAGGTCATGTTGGATGTCGATCCCCGCAATTCGGCTTTGATCGAATTTGATGGCGTGTTGTACAGCACGTTCCCGACCACTGTTGAAGTGGCTGAGGGGGTCCCGGTCCTGATGCGCGTAGCACCAGCGCAGTATTACGACTTCCTGTACTGGTCCATCAAGAACAACTTCCCGAGCCCTGCTGATACCACCTTGAGGGAACTTGAGGTCACGTTCTGGTCCTCGGATACCATCGTGGCCCATCTGGAGGAGCAGGACTACGTGTACTACATCCCCAATTCCTTCACGCCGAATGGTGATGGGGTGAACGACATCTGGCAACCCTGGGGGAATGTGATCGACCTGGATCGCTTCGAACTGACCATTTTCGACCGCTGGGGCGAAGCCATCTACTCGACCGATGACCCGAACAAAGGGTGGGACGGCACCGATGCCTCCGGGACCATACGGGACGGGGTCTACGTCTACAAGGCCAATGTCGTGGAAGGCATTACCAAGGAACGGCACGAGCTCTTCGGGCACGTGACCGTGTTCCGATGAGCTGAAGAGCCGGTCAACCGACTGAACGGCCGCGAGTTAGCCGCCGTTCCTCGTTCATACCCATCCCAGCCGACCTATCCAGCGTGAAGTTCGGTCGACAAAAAGCTGCGATACGACGAAATTGTTCAACTATCTGAACAGATGTATGAACATTCTTACCCATCCTCATGTTATCCCTCAGACCTCATAAACCAGAGACCATGAGAACAAGAACAACTCTTTCGATCCTGGCGGGTTCGCTCGCCACGGCCTTGAGCGCGCAAACTGCGCGTGTCCAAGTCATTCACAATTGCGCCGACATGGCCGCATCGGTCGTCGATGTCTATTTGGACAACACCTTGTTGTTCGACGACGTTGCTTTCCGGACGGCGTCGCCATTCGTGGATGCGCCGGCCGGCGTCCAATTCACGGTGGGCATTGCCCCGAGCAACAGCACGAGCGCCGCGGATGCCATTTACACGCAGGACTTTACGTTGGTCAATGGAGAGACCTACGTGGTCGTGGCCAGCGGGATCGTGAGCGGTACAGGATATGACCCCTCGCCAGCCTTCACACTGGCCGCCACGGCAATGGGTCGTGAAGCCGCATCCATGATGACCAATACGGACCTCATGGTTTTCCACGGCAGCACCGATGCACCTACCGTGGACGTGTACGAAAGCGGAGTGTTGAACGTGACCGCCGTGGACGACCTCGCCTATGGCTCCTTTACATCATACCTGGAGCTTCCGACCAATGATTACACCATCCAAGTGCGTGATGAGAACAACAGTACGATCGTTGCCGCATACAGCGCCCCCTTGGCCACGCTGGGCCTGGATGGAGCTGCTGCCGTGGTCGTCGCCTCCGGCTTTCTCGATCCTTCCATGAACAGCAACGGTCCCGCCTTTGGTCTGTGGGTCGCGCTACCGTCCGGTGGTGCCCTGGTGGAGCTCCCCAGCGCGCCCATCCCGACCGCTCGCGTTCAAGTGATCCACAACAGTGCTGATGCCGCTGCGGCCTCGGTGGACGTGTGGTTGAATAACACCCTGCTGCTTGATGACTTCGCCTTCCGCACAGCCAGCCCCTTCGTGGATGCACAGGCCGGGGTACCTTTCGATGTGACCATCGCCGGACCTTCAAGCACGGATACCACGAATGCTGTTGCCCGATTCACCTATAGCCTGGAGGAAGGTGAGACCTACATCCTTGTGGCCAACGGGATCGTGAGCGGCAGTGGATACATGCCTAGCATTCCG
This sequence comes from Flavobacteriales bacterium, assembly GCA_020437905.1. GTDB lineage: Bacteria > Bacteroidota > Bacteroidia > Flavobacteriales_F > PHOS-HE28 > PHOS-HE28. Next base: position 2,740 of record JAGQVN010000194.1, on the reverse strand, counting down.
TTCGACATCCTGGTCCATCCCATGGGACAGGAAACGGCCATGATGGGCACCAATACCGACCTGCTCGTCCTGCATGGCAGTACGGATGCACCGACCGTGGACGTCCATGAACAAACGACCGGGGAATTGATCGATGACTTGATGTATGGCGACTTTGCCGGTTATCTGGCGCTGCCAACAGCCGATTACACGGTGCAAGTGCGCGACGAGAACAACAGCTCCATCGTGGTGGCCTATAGCGCTCCCCTGGCTACGCTCGGCCTGAACGGAGCTGCTGCAGTGGTATTGGCATCCGGTTTTCTGGATCCTTCCATGAACAGCAGCGGTCCTGCCTTTGGGCTGTGGGTCGCACTTCCTGCTGGGGGCGATCTGGTCGAACTGCCCAGCGCAGCCATCCCGACCGCTCGTGTACAAGTGATCCACAACAGCGCCGACGCTGCTGCGGCATCCGTGGACGTGTGGTTGAATAACACCTTGCTCCTGGATGACTTCGCCTTCCGCACGGCCAGTCCTTTCGTCGATGCGCAGGCCGGTGTGCCTTTCGATGTGACCATCGCAGGTCCTGGCAGCTCGGACACGACCAATGCCGTGGCCCGGTACACGTACACATTGGAAGAAGGAGAGACCTACATTCTGATCGCGAATGGTATCGTAAGCGGTACAGGTTACGATGTTACCAACCCCTTGTCGCCGTTCGACATCTACGTATACGCCGGTGCCCGCGAGACCGGTGCGAATGGTGCATCGAACACCGATATCCTGGTATTCCACGGCAGCACCGATGCCCCGACGGTGGACGTGGTGGAAACTGCCGTGCTTGGTGGGGCCACATTGGTCAGCAACCTGTCGTACGGCGATTACGCCATGGACTACCTGGAGCCTCCGACGAACGACTACGTGTTGCAGATCAATGCAGGTGGGAACCCGGTCGTAGCCTATCAAGCTCCCCTGGCTGCGCTGAACCTGGGCGGTGCGGCGATCACGGTGGTGGCCTCCGGCTTCCTCGATCCCTCCATGAACAGCAATGGCCCTGGCTTCGGACTCTGGGTGGCACTGGCCGGTGGTGGTGACCTGGTGGAACTGCCGATCGCAACGAGCGTGAACGAGAGCGCCGGCATCCTGGCCTCCACCACCCTGTTCCCGAACCCGGCGGACAACGCCTTCGACCTGATGGTCCCTGAGCTTGGCGATCGTGACCTGGCCGTTGAGCTGATGGATGTGACGGGCCGTATGGTGCGCACTCAAGCTGCCGGGAACATGGGCAATGCTCGTGGCCGTATGACCATTGGAACCGCTGATATCCCAGCGGGCAGCTACTTCGTGCGTCTACGCAGCGAGAACAACGTGATCGCCTTGCCGATCCAGATCGTGCACTGACCCCCTCCCCTGCGATAGCGGTAGGGTCCTCTTCGGAGGGTCCTACCCTTCGCAGGGATAGATCCACGCAATGGGCAGGGGCCGGCCCGCGGGAGCGAGACGGCCCCTCCCATTTCTTGGAGATCGTGTGATCCGCCATTGGAATGATCCAACAGAATAGATTCGCCACATGAAGGGACCTTACCTGACCCGTTTCCAGATCCGGGACCTGGAGGAATTCACGGGGATCAAAGCGCACACGATCCGCATGTGGGAAAAGCGCTACGATCTGCTTCAACCCGAACGTACGGACACGAACATCCGTTACTACGATCTGGATGCACTGAAGTCCCTCCTGAACGTGGCCTACCTGAACCAGCGTGGGTACAAGATCAGCCGGATCGCCAGCCTCAGCAACTTGGAGCGGGACCAGCTGGTCAAGGAAACGGCGCTCGCTGAAAAGGACCTCGGGGATGCGATCAACACCTTGAAGCTGGCGATGCTCTCCTTTGATGAGAGCCTGTTCGACAGCGTTTCATTGCGCTTTCGGAACAAGGAGGGCTTCCGGGGCTTGGTGGAAGAGCTTTACCTGCCCCTGCTTCAACACCTTGGGATGCTCTGGCAGGCGAACGCGATCTGTCCCTCCCATGAGCATTTCATAAGCAACCTGGTCAGGCAGAAATTGGTCGCGGAGATCGACGCGATAGCCCCCTCCAATCAACCGGGGGAACATGCTGTGGTCCTCTTCCTGCCCGAGAACGAGATCCACGAGCTTGGTCTGCTCTACGTCACCTACCTGGTCAGGGCAGCCGGCAAACGGACCATTTATCTGGGCCAGAGCGTTCCAGCCGATGACCTGGCGCAGGTCGGGGAACTGTACAAAGGGAAACTGACCTTCATCTCCTTCATCACCGCTTTCCCGCATGCGGACCACCTTCCGGCTTACTTGCGAGGTATAGCCAGCAGCCTGCCCATGGACCGCTGCGAGATCTGGCTCTCCGGTGGCATGGTGGCCCGCAGTGACACCAAATCCTGGCCCAAGAAGGTACTCGGCTTCCCGCACGTGAAGGACCTGATCGCTCATCTTTCGAAGCTGTAAGGCATCCAGATCGGGATACCTTGCGCAGGTGCCGAGGGCCTTTCCATTCCTGTTCGCACTGCCGCTGCTGATCGCCTGCGGAGAGGTGCGTGAAGAGGTCACCATCACGAGGCCTTCAGGGTCGATCCTGGCAAAGGGTTGGCGGGTCAATGGTCAGAAGAATGGCACATGGTCCATCTTCTCGGAGGATGGCGCGGTCATGCGATCGGGAACGTATGATCACGATCGAAAGGAGGGAACATGGACGGGTTACGGGCCGTCCGGAGCGGTGCTTTCGGAAAGCCG
>JAGQVN010000193.1 GCA_020437905.1 Flavobacteriales bacterium | reverse complement strand
CCGCACTTACCGGATGTAAGAAGGACGACCCCTGCGACGATGTCGTGTGCCAGAACGGCGGCAGCTGCAATGACGGCAGCTGTTCCTGCGCGACCGGCTACGAAGGCAGCACCTGTGGCACGGAGGTTCGCGCCAAGTTCATCGGTTCCTACACCGGCAACCTGACCTGCGGCGGCCAGAGCGGTACGGTGAACATGACCATCACCAACAGCTCGGCAGGCGTCACCAGCGTCGTGTTCAACGATGGTGTGGATACCTGGATCGGGACGGTGAGCGGTTCCAGCGTCACGATCGCCACGCAGACCATCGGCGGCGGAACGACCATCAGCGGTTCCGGGCAGCTCTCCGGCCTCATTCTCACGCTCAACATCAACCTGAGCGGCACCACCTGCACGTACTCGGGCACGAAACAGTAGGTACAACTTTTATCATGGAGAACGGCTCGCTTCGGTGGGCCGTTTTTCATTGGAACGATATCGCTTCACTGCGTTCGCAAAGACCTCGGTTTAATTCACCGCAAAGACGCAAAGAGCGCAAAGGGAACTGCTGCGGGCTGTGCAATTCAAACCACCACGCGTTCGCGAGGGCTGGAGGCCCGAAGCGATCTCATTGTCGTGGGAACAGGATCTGTGCATCCAATGGCGCTACAGCAACGCGCGTTCGGTGCTGTTGACCGGTGGCTGCACGCAGGTGAGCGGTTCAGGAACATGGGGAGCAAATAGCGCATGCTCCTCAGCGATCACGGGAGCTGAGCGGGATGAACGGTTATTGATCAGATCAGGCCGGACCAATAAAGTGCATATCTTGGAAGACGCATGATCCTCCCAGCCACACCCGACCAGCCGACCAGGCCGTTGGGCCGTTGGGCCGTTGGGCCGTTGGATCATGATCCAACGTGGCAAGATAAAGCCCCCTGCCAGGGCCGCACGAAAAAGCCCCCGGTGCGCGAACACCGAGGGCCTATTACACTTATGTCTCACCCCTAAAGCCATAGAAGCATGAACACAAGCTGAAGCAAAGATACCGACCCGGCATGGAGCCAGCCACGCGCCATGCAGGGCGGTGAGCACCCGGTACCACGAGGTGGGCCGGAAGCGGAAGGCAGCGCCGTACGTGGTATGGTGCGTCTTCCAGGTGCCGAAGGTGTGGCAATTTGGACCGGGATGATGCTCCCGGCCGATACGAACAAGAACACGAACGCGATGAACACCTCCAAAACGACCCACGACCGGCATGACCTCATGCGCGCTGCGGTGCTTGTGGCGGCGGTGCTCTGCACACCTTACACCACAAATGCACAGAACCTGGTGCCCAACCCGGGTTTTGAGGATACCGATAGCTGCACCTTTGGGCTTGGCCTTGGGGAGCTGCACCATTGGTACAGTGCCAGCATCACACCGGATCACCTGCAAAGCTGCCTTCCATATGGATCTGGGAACGGGCTCCCCTTGAACATCGTTACTTTCCAGCTTCCTTATGAAGGCGCTTCTTGCGCGGGATTGATAACATTCGATGGGCATACTGGACAAGAGCAGCGTGAATGGCTCATAGTGCCTTTGCTGGATACCTTGGTTCCTGGTCAGACTTTCCACTGTAGCCTACGGGCGAATGCGGGGTTTGGCGGTTATGACCCGATCAACTGGCTCGCAAGCAGTCACCTGGGAATGCTGTTCACTACCTACGACCGGCGATGGACCTCGGGTGACCCACTTCCTCTGGCGTTGAATCAAGCACACATCCTGTACCCGCAGATCCTGAGCGATACGGTGGGCTGGACCTTGGTGAGCGGTAGCTTTGTGGCCGACAGCGCCTACGCCTACCTGATGATCGGCAACTTCTTCAGCAACGCGCTTACAGACACCCTGCATTTTGCACCACCGGGCCCGGATTGGTACGCATTCAGCTATACGCTGCTGGATGCTGTGTGCGTATCGCCAAACCCGTTGGGCTGTGATCTGGGGCAAGGCGTGGATGTGGTGCAGGATGAAAGCGGGGTCCTATTCCCGAACCCGGCGAGCGATCGGTTGTTCATTGCTGGTCGCACCGGTGCGGAATACCAGGTGCTGGATGCGCTGGGCCGTATCATGGTGCAGGGCAGGGCACTGAATGATCGTTGGGCTGTGGATGTGCATACATGGCCACACGGCGCATACATCATTCGCTTGAAAACAGCGGGAAAGTTGGAGGTAAGAAAGTTCGTTGTAGCGGATTAGGGAGCATCATCCAGGTCCTTTCGGTAACAACTAAAAAACGAAAGGACCCCATTTCGCGCGGGAGTTAGGCGCCCCACTGCGATCCCACCGATCAGCGCCGTCCTCCCGTGCGTCCTTGTCCATGGCTATCATCAAACCTCCTCCAGCCGCAGCAGACCAGGCTTGAACGCTGAACTGTACACATAGTCCTCAGGAACGCATACCATTCCTGCTTTAACCGGGTTGTTCCGAATGTATTCCGCAACGCGATCCAGATCCGCAGCGGTATCCACCAGCAGCGGTTGGTTGTGCTGCTGCCATAATTGGAACCCGCTGTTCCCTACTTGTTCGCGACCGGCCTCCTCGAAGATGGCTAGCATCCACGTCCGGCGGCTCTCGGACACGTCGCCGACCAGCTTGCGATGAATGGTGCCTGAGGTGAACTTCTTGAGATCTCGGATGATCCCGGCGAGCTGTGAACCGCCTGCAGCGGCAGCCAACAGATGAACGTGGTTGCTCATGATGACCCACTAATAAAGGAGAAGGCCCTTATGCTCCTGGCAGTGTTTCAGACTGTCCACCAGGATGTCCCGGTATTCCCTTCGGGTGAACAGATCCACCCAGCCCACGGAGGCGAAGGAAATGAAGTACAAGCCGATCGGGTCATGGAACTTGTACCTACGGCTCATGGTGGTGAAAGTAGTTTGAGGAACGCACGGGAGGACGGTCCTCGTCCCGCATAGCCCAGCGCTCGACCTAACTCCCGCGCGAAGGGTGGGCGATCACTTCGTCGCGGTCCTTCACCCGTCGGAACGCTTCTCGCGACCGCGAGGTAAAGGCGATGCTGACCGCTGAACACGCCCGAACCACACCTACCCACTACGCGTTCCTCTCACACCTGAACTACCTTCACCCCATGTTCCTCAAGCGCGTGCTGTATTACCTCGATCCACGGACCCTCTTCGGCAAGGGCAACGAGAACGTGAACCTGCGCTTCATGCACGGCATCAACCGCATCAGCATCCTGCTCTTCCTCTTCTGCATCACGGTGATGGTGGTGCGCGCCTGCACCCGATGACCGACGCTGCCTCCTTCGCCAAGCTGGACCGCAGCCAGCGCGTGGAACGGTTGAAGGAGGAAGGCGAATACCTGGGACAGCGACGGCACGGTGGTCATCAGGTCCACCTGTACCGGATGCCGGGCTATTTCGTGGAGATGTACCTGCGCGTGGGCCTGAACTGGGTGGATGCCGTGGAGATCGCGAAGAACATCGATATCCTTACGGAATACGTACCCGACCTGGATCAGCGGGACCTGTTCCGCTAGGGAAGCTCCTGCCAGAGCCGCCACGAGGCCTCGGCCTGGGCCAGCAGCATGGCTTTGCCATTACACACTTTCGCACCTTGCGCCTTGCCCTCCTTCATGAATGGCGTTTCCGCCGGGTCGTAGATCAGGTCAATGAGGATGTGGGCCTTGGTGATCGCGTCGAACGGCAGCGGCAACGCCTTACCCTTCAGTTCACCCATGCCCACCGGTGTGCAATTCACGATCAACCTCGAGTATTTCACCACGGTGCGGTCCACCATGGCCCAGCTCAGGTCGCCCCGGTCGCGGTCGCGGCTGACCACATTGAAGGGCACTTGCAGTTCACGCAGCACATGCGAGACCGCGTGGCTGGCACCTCCGGAACCGAGCACCAGCGCACGAACGCCCGGTTCGGGCCCGAACAACTCGGGCATGATCTCCTTCAGGCATTCGGCAAAGCCGATCACATCCGTGTTGCTGCCGATGCTGCGTTCTTCGGAAAGGGTGATCGTGTTCACCGCGCCCACGGCACGTGCGGTGGCGTCCAGCTCCTCTAGGTGCTCCAGGACCTGCTGCTTGAAGGGATGGGTCACGTTCAAGCCGCGCAGCCCGGGGGTCTTCAACAGTTCCGACAGTTCCGCGATGTCCTTCAGTTCGAAGCGATCATAGCGATGATCCTTCAGTCCGGCCTTCGCAAAGCGATCCTGAAAGAGCTGTGGACTGGCCGAATGGTCCAGCGGCCTCCCGATGATCCCGAAGCGTTTCATGCGTTCTCCGGACCAAAACGATCCAGGAGCACCAATAGTACAGCACCCAGTGCAGCGAGAAGGACGGCACCAAGGAGCTGGGGCGAACGTTCACCGATGCCCAGCAGCAATTCCATTTCACCAGGTGTTCCGTATGCCCAGGGCCACACATTGCCGGTCAGGAAAGGCACCAAGTGCTCGTCCGCCGCACCGGGGTGCACCGTGCGCACGCTCAGGACCTGCTTCCACGGCCACACGATGTACAGCGAGCCGAGCAGAAAGCCGGTCAGGGTGGCCACGGTGAGGTCGTGGTGCCGCTCGAACATCCACTTGAGCACCCGGCTGAAGCTGAGCAGCCCCACCACGCAGCCCAGCCCGAACAACCCGATGATGACCAGGTCGAAGCCTTTGATGGCCGTCATGACGGGCCCGTAGGCCCCCAGCAGCAACAGGATGAACGAGCCACTGATGCCCGGCAGGATCATCGCACAGATGGCTAGTGCTCCGGCGAAGAAGTAGAAGAGGAGGCTCTCCGGACCGGTCCCGGCCTGAGCCACGCCCACATAGAAAGCAGCACCCGCACCGATCAATGCGCCAATGAACGGACCGATGCTCCAGCGCTTCACCAGCTTTCCCGCCAGCCACACGCTGGCGACGATCAGTCCGAAGAAGAAGCTCCAGATCAACACGGGCTGATGCTCCAGCAGCCACGTGATCGGGCGCACCAATAGCAATACGCTCGTAATGATGCCTGCGACCAGCGTGGCGAGGAAGTTGCCATTCACCTGTATCCACGCGGCCTTCACGCCGTCCTTGAGCAGCACCTTCACCGTGTCGGGTCCGACGTTCCGGATGGAACCCAGCAGTTCTTCGTAGATGCCCGAGATGAAGGCGATGGTGCCACCGGAGACACCGGGTACCACATCGGCCGCACCCATGGCCATGCCCTTCAGGAAAAGCTTGATCCGTTCACGCAGACGCATGGCGGCAAAGATCTTCTTTTCAACCGCGTGCGATGGCACCGCCCGGGACCGTCAGACCAAAATGATCCTGCAGGGCCTGTTCAAAGCCCTTCCGGTCCAGAGCCTGTTCGCTGCGGTTGCCGTTGCTCGTGCGGATCAGGCGGTGGTCGGTCACGGTGATCCGTCCATCCGGTAGGGCCATGGTGCAGAGCGTCCGCTGCGTGAAATGGGAGCTCGGGGAAGTCTGGTGATAGCGACACATGTCCTCGAATGCCGTAAAGGGATGTGGGGTGGGGTGGAACCGGTAATTGGGTACGCGCGCACCTTTCTGCAGTCGAAAAAGGTCATACAGTCCGTCCGATGACGCCTCCAACACGTAGCTCCGCTCTCCTTCATCCACCCGAGCACCATCGGCGAAGGGCATCGGCTCCAGGAACAGGTCGCCGAAGCCGACATCGGCCAGGTAGGTCCCTTCCGGCACCTGCACCAGCAGGGCCATGTGATCGAAGGGAGGGCCGTACGCTTTCCGTCGGTGATGGTACACCCTGCCTTCCACCAGGTCGACCTGAAAGCCCGATCGGCGCAGCAGTTCGGCGAACAGGCCGTTCAGTTCATAGCAGAAGCCACCCCGTCTGCGCAGGACCACTTTGTCGAAGAGGCGGTCGAGGTCCAAGGCGATGGGGACCCCTGATCGGATGTCGATGTTCTCGAACGGAACGCTGGCCAGATGCGCCCGATGCAGGGTGCGCAGGGCGCTGAGGTCCGCGCGCTGCGGGTGCGGCGCCCGGATACGCTCAAGGTACGCTTCGATCTCCTGCTCGCCCATTCCGGCCGCGAATGTACCGTGCTCGGATAGGTCCCGACCTGCTCCGTGCCGGAACGTGCGTGCGTTCAGCCCTCGAAGCCGTTGCTCTTGTGGCTGCCGTCGCAGAACGGCTTGTTGGCCGAAGCACCGCAGCGGCAGAGGGCACAGCCTTTCTCCTTGGTCTCCGTTCTGCCATCCGGATAGGTGATGGTGATCGCGCCCTTGACCAGGGCGGGTCCGTTCGGCATCAGGTCCACCTGCGTGCCACTGCTTGCTGTTCCGTGTTCCATGTCGTCGGTTTTGATGGACAATGCTCCGCTCGGGCATTTGTTCACCTGGTCCCGGATCACATCGGGCGGTGCCGCATCCACGTCCACCCACTTCTTTTCCTTCGGTCTGAAGACCTGCCCCAGCTCGCGCCAGCAGCGCTGGCTGTGGATGCAGCGCTCCGGGCGCCATTCCACGGTGATGGCGTCGTTCGCATAGCGGATCACCTTCTCGGTCATGGTCAGTGGATCTCGATCTGGATCGGGTTCAACAAGGTACGGTGCACCGGACAGGCCCGGGCGATCTGGTGCAGGCGCTGCCGCTGGTCATCGTCCAGGTCGCCGTCCAGGTCCAGCTCCACATGCAGGCGGGTGTCCACCACCGCGCCATGCTGGCTGCGCTCCATGCGCGTGGCCACACCGATCGATCGCATAGCCCAACCTTTCCGGTCCGCGTACATCCGCAGGGTGATGGCGGTGCAGGTGGCCAGCGCCGTGCAAAGCAGTTCGTGGGGTCCGGGACCCGCATCCTGTCCGCCTT
>JAGQVN010000192.1 GCA_020437905.1 Flavobacteriales bacterium | reverse complement strand
GTTCGAGCGAAAAGCCAAGCTATCGATCCATCCGCGCTGCTCAGGCCTGGCATAATGAAGGCTCAGGTCGCCGCCTCTGACCAGTTGCTCGCACAATGCGCTGCTCCGATCGCGATAGGCGTTCGGCCATAGGTGCAGCCAGATAGTATCAAGCGGGTCCGGGGAATTGTTCTGGTACGTGATCGTCTCGAAACCATGCAGGACATGGGCTGAGTCATCGAGGCTGACCTCAATGACATGATCCACCCGCTGTTGGAACTGCGCCTTCAGTTGGCTCGCGAAGAGCCCGGCCACGAGGGCTGCAAGTTTGGTCCAAGCAGGCCACTTGGTCACGAACCGAACAGCTCAGCCAGTTTCTTCTCCAAGGCCTGTCCGCGCAGACCCTTGTCGAGCACTTTGCCATCCTTGTCCACGAGCACCGTGAAGGGGATGCTACTGACACCATATGCCTGCGCCGCAGCGTTGTTCCAGAAACCCAGGTCACTGACGTGTTTCCATGGAAGCCCATCCTGTTCGATGGCGTTCACCCAGGCTTGTTTGGTACGGTCCAGTGACACACCCAGTATCTCAAAGCCTTTGCTATGGTACTTGTCGTATACCCGCTTCACGTTCGGGTTCTCCATGCGGCAGGGTTTGCACCAGCTTGCCCAAAAATCGATCAGGACGACCTGACCTCGGAGCTGCGACAAGGAGAGTGAGTTCCCTTCCGGTGTTTGTTGCGTGAAATCCGGGGCCTCGCCTCCTACAGGGATCAATTCGCTCAATCGCTTCATTTCCTCCTCCTGTTTCTTCATCGCTTCCATCTGCTTGGCCATGCGATCCACCTGGTCACGGAACGAAGCATAGAAGCCGGAGCCTGCCATGGGCTCGCGGAGGTCATCACGGACCGAACGGAAAAGGTCGTACTCGCGCTGCATGTCCAGTTTGCTCACGGCGCTCAACGTGGCAGGTGAGCCCGGATTGCTCTTGATGAATTCGATGCAGCGATCATAATAATCGGTATTGGCATCGTTGAACGCATTGATGGTGGCGCTATCGGCAATGCCTTGTTGGAGCAGTTCACGCAGGGAGTCGAGCCGGGTCTCGAAGGATCGTGAAGCGGTGTAGAACTCATGCAGGCGATCCGTATGGTGCGAGCCGCTCAGCCTGTCCGGAACGGCAAGCGAACCTGTGCGCGCCTGGACCTCCAAGGACTCGGCACTGTCCAAGGCCACCACCAAGGCATCGCTCTCATCGAGCGATATCCGGTAGAAATCCAGCGGCAAGGGGGCGACATTCATCGTACCCTTTCCAGAGCCATCCAGTACCACCGAATCCACACGCACGGCACGGTTGTTCTCAAAGCGATCGAAATACACGGTCCTGCCTGCCGCGTCGGCAATGGTTATCGTGACCGAGCGTTGACCGCCGCCTCCCATGGAGCAGGCAGCCAGTGCTACGGATGGTACGAGGATCCAGTAGGTCTTGAACGTCGTTGACATCATATTTCCGGAGTTTCTTCGAGGAGCCTTTTGACCAGCATGTTCGCATGCTTCGGGTCGGCCTTGCCCTTGGTGGCCTTCATCACTTCACCCATGAAAAGGCCCAGCAGACCCTTGTTGCCTTCGCGATAGGCCTTGACCTTGTCAGGATAACGCTCCATCGCGGCCCTCATGGCTTCCTGAACGGGCGCTTCATTCCGTTCCTGAATGAGGTCCATGCGTTGGGCAAGCATTTCCGGCGATGTGCCGGGCTCGGCCAGCATGGCCGGGAACAACCGCTGGGAGGCAATGCTGTGGCTCACCTTTCCGGAATCGATCAGGTCGATCAATTGGGCTATACGTTCCGGACCGATCGGGATCTCAGAGATGGGCGAGCCATGTTGGTTCACCCATGCCCGCACTTCGCCCATGACCCAATTGGCCGCCGCTTTGTGGTTCTTGGTAAGACCAATGACGGCTTCGAAGTACAGTGCCGTATCGCGGTCGTCGGTCAGGACTTCGGCGTCATACGCCGAAAGGTTCAAGACCTGGGTGTATTTGGAGCGCAGCTCGCGTGGAAGCGGAGGCATGTCCTTGGTCAGGCGCTCCACATCCTTTTCGGTGAGCACCAAGGGTGCCAGGTCCGGTTCCGGGAAGTAGCGGTAATCATGTGCGAGTTCCTTGCTGCGCATGCCAATGGTGATCCCCTTGGCGGCATCGAACGTCCTGGTCTCCATGTGGATGGTACCCCCGTTCTCCAGGATGCGGACCTGTCTTTGGGCTTCAAAGGCGATGGCACGCTGCACATTCCTGAAGCTGTTCATGTTCTTGACCTCCGTCCGGGTCCCGAACCGCTCATCGCCCTTCCTCCGCACCGAAATATTGGCGTCGCATCGCAGACTGCCCTCTTCCATGTTCCCGTCGCAGATGTCCAAGTACCGGACCAAGCGTCTGATCTCGACGAGGTAATTGTACGCTTCCTCCCCACTTCGAATGTCCGGCTCGCTCACGATCTCAAGGAGTGGGACACCTGCCCGGTTAAGATCGATGAGGGTATTGAACGGATCCACATCATGGATGCTCTTTCCTGCATCCTCTTCCATGTGTATGCGCGTAATGCCGACGCGCTTGTCGCCGTCTCCGTTGGGTATCAGGATGCAGCCATTGGTGCAGATCGGTGTTTTATCCTGCGTGATCTGATACCCCTTGGGTAGGTCGGGATAGAAGTAGTTCTTCCGAGCGAAATGCATGGGCCCGGCAATGGTGCAGTGCATCGCCGTGCCCAAACGCACCGCGTGTTCGACCACTTTCTTGTTCAATACCGGCAGCGTACCGGGATGGCCCAGTGTGATCGGACTGATGTTCGTGTTCGGGTGGTCCCCGTACATGTTGGGGTCGCTTGAATAGGCCTTGCTCGCCGTGATCAACTGTGCATGGACCTCCAGCCCGACCACGAGTTCCCACTCGCTCTCCGACGAGCCCACCACGATATTGCTTGCCGTGCTCATGGAATATGGGATCGGACGAATCGCGAACGGAAGCGCAGCTCTCCGGAAATCACCTCCAGCACGTAGCCTCCTGCGGGCATCCCATGGAGGTCCAGTTGCCCGGGCCCTGAGAGCACGCCATTCCGGACCATCCGGCCTTGTAGGTCACGGATGATGAAGTCCATGGAAACGGACGCATTGGTCCAGGGACCATTCACCCACAAGGTCCTGTCCGCCGGCACGGGATACATCTGGAGCGAACCGCTCATTCCATCGTCCTCGTCGGCTGTTCCGGTCGTGTTGTCCCGAAGGACCCACAGACCGGTCTGCATGTCGCTTACGAGCACGACCCCGCTGGGTAGATAGGGGTAGACACCCCATGCACCACGGTATAACAGGGTGTGCGGTTCGTTGCTGGTATCGTGGAAAGCACCGGGTACCATCGTGCCGTTTGGTTGTAAATGCCATTGACGATAACCGTCGTGGTAGTAACTGGCATGGAGCACATTCCCTGCCCAGGCCACATTATGTACCATGCTCGAATCGTTCAGTCCCGTTCCGAACAGATCGGTCACTTGGATATCACTCGGGTCGGAAATGTCCATGAGCTTGATGCGGGAGCCGGCTGTTTCGTCGCACATCGCATAGTGGATGCCATCATCATGAAGCCATCCGCTGTGATTGTAACCGTTCTCGGGATAGACGCTGAGCGAGCCGACCAGTGCTGGAGCCTGAGCGTTGGACATGTTCACGATGTGGAAGGCATCCTCATCGTGGAGGTAGGCCACATGGTCCCTGACATACGCATCATGGACCACTCCGATGGTCTGTGACCACCACGGAAGATCCAGGTTGCAATCGTTCAACAGGACCGGGGCCTCCGGATCGGACAGGTCATAGATGCTGAAGGCGGTGGTCCCTGCACAGGTGTACAACCTGGCATGAAGTGTGTCGATGAAGATGTTGTGCGCACGTGCGAACAGGTCGCTGGAATCATAGACGATATCGACCTGGCCGGGAAGCCCGCTCAGGTCCACGATCTGCAGGGAGCTCTGCCCTTCATCACACACGATGTACAGGTAGTGCCCCAGGGTCTTCATATCCCGATGGATGACGCCCGGACCTTGATAGGCTCCGGGGATGAAGCCGACCTCTGGTGTCGGTCCGGAGCCAGCCTCGGATACGTCCAGGATGTGCGTGCCCATGGTGCTTCCGATGATGGCATACTCACGGCCGTTCTGAGCGTAACCCCACACCTCGTTGTACGTGTTGTTGTATGCCAGAGAAGCTGGGAGCGTCGTATCGGTCCAATGCAGGAGAACCTCCATGGTCGAACCGCTCTGCCCGGTTGATGATGGAGCTGAAGCGATCACCGACAGAGCCGTCAGCAAGTATGGCACGGACCCCTGGATCATAAGGATGCGATCAATTCCCTGAAAAGTTCGGTGAGCTTGGGTTCAGCCTCTTCGGCCACGCGTTGGACCATTTCATGCGTGGTCTTCTCGATCCTTCCCGGTACGCCCAGGTCGGTGATCACACTGATACCGAAACAAGGGACCCCCATGTGCCTGGCCGCAATGACCTCGGGTACCGTGCTCATCCCAACAGCGTGCGCACCGATGTTCCGCACGTAGGAATACTCCGCAGGGGTCTCCAGGGTGGGGCCGCTGAGCCCCGCGTATGTTCCCGTTCGCACTGCAATTCCCTTTTCCCTGGCGATCGTCTTGGCCCTTGCGATAAGCCCATGATCGTAAGGCTCGCTCATGTCCGGGAACCGGGGACCGAGCGCATCGATGTTCGGACCGATGAGCGGATTGGTGGGGAAGAGGTTGATGTGATCATCGATGATCATCAAGTCACCGATCTCCATGTCCGGATCCACCCCGCCACAGGCATTGCTCAGGAACAAGTACTTGATGCCCAAGCGCTTCATGACACGCACCGGCAGCACCACCTCCTGCATTTGCCATCCCTCGTAGAAGTGGAACCTTCCCTGCATGGCCACCACCCTGCGTCCTCCCAATTCTCCGAAGAGCAGCTTGCCGGGATGCCCTTCCACGGTGCTGACCGGGAATTCGGGGATATCGCTGTAGGCGATGGCATGTTCCACTTGGATCTCCTTGCCCAACCCGCTCAGACCGGTCCCCAGTATGACACCGACCTCGGGTCGCGAATCCGTCACTCCGATCAGGTGTTCAGTGATCCTCTCAATGCGGGCGAGCATGGGTCATGATGATGGTTTCGAACTCGTTCTGCCGGTCGAGGATGCGAGCCTCCACACCGATGATCACCAAGGGTAGACCATCCAATGCGCTCCCCGGCAGCAGGTGCCTGGCGCGAGCAGCATCCTTGGCTGTGGTGACAAGGACCCCGCGACCGGCGGCGAAGGTATCAAAAAGCGAGGCCAGCCGCTCCAGGTCCCTCGTGCTGAACGCATGGTGATCGCGAAAGGGAACATGCTTCACTTCGTTCCAGATGGTCCGGCAATGGTCCAGCAAGGAAGCTGCACTGGCAATGCCAGTGAACAGCACCGCCTTCGTTCCGGTCCCTGTCGGGATCGCACCATCCCTTTTCGGGTCGGCCCAAGTCGGGCACAGGTGATGCTCCTCGCTGAAGAAGAGCTCTTGGTCGCTCCTCATCTTCAGCTTCTTTCTCCAGACCAGTGGATCCCGGTCCGCGTCCTTGGGGCATTTCGTGACGATCACCACGTCCATGG
>JAGQVN010000191.1 GCA_020437905.1 Flavobacteriales bacterium | reverse complement strand
TCCCTGGTCGGCCTGAGCGAAAATGTGGATGCCGGAAAGAACGCCGGTGAGAGCCTGCAGCGCATGAGCCAGAACCTCTCCCAATTGAACGAGATGTACGAACTGCAGCTCACCAGCAGCAGGGAGAAGCTCGAGGCTGCCAACCAGATGTTCGAAGGGGTCGGTGAATTGCTGACCAACCTGCGCAACTCGGTGGACGATACCAAGCGCTACAAGGAGAACATCGCCGAGCTCAGCGACAACCTGTCCAAGCTGAACACGGTGTACGGCAACATGCTCGCTGCCATGAGCGTCAATCGTTGATCCAGGTTCCTGCAAGGAAATGAGGACGGACCTAAACCGAACGATGGACGATGGCAAGTGGTAAGCTGAGCCCCAGGCAGAAGATGATCAACATGATGTACCTCGTGTTGACCGCTCTGCTTGCATTGAACGTATCCAAGGAGATCTTGGACAGCTTCGTGACCGTGAACAATGGTCTGGAGACCACGAAGCTGACGCTGAAACAGAAAATGGACGGGACCTATGCCGCCTTCGGCGGTCTGGCTTCCGAGAACCCGAAGAAATACGGAGGTGCCTGGAACCAAGCCCAGGAAGTACAACAGCAGGCAGCTGCCTTGGTCAAGTACATCGATGAGATCAAGGCCCAGGCCATTGCTGCAACGGAAGGGTTAGCTGTGGAGGAAGTCTATGCGAACGACACCATCCTGAACCTCAAGTTGGTGAATGCCAAGGATAATCAGGACGCGATCACCAATCTGATGATTGGAAGCGAGCCGGCAAACCCCAAACAGGAGCAGTTCTCGGCCTACGATTTGCGCGTACGTTTGGAAGCGTTCCGCGACAAGATCAAGGAGATCGGTGGTGCCAAGAACCCGACCCTTGTTGCTAGCGTGGAGAAGATGTTCGACTTCCCCAGAGAGCGTGAAGGCGGAGATACGGGGGTGAAGACGAGTTGGGAGGCTAAGAACTTCTACAACGTACCCTTGGCAGCAGGCGTCACCATCCTCTCCAAGATCCAGAGCGATGTGCGCAATGCGGAGAACGAATGTGTGAACTGGCTCATGGGGGACGTGGAAGGTGCGGCCATGAAGTTCTCGGAGCTTTCCCCGGTCGTGCTTCCGGTCTCGAACTACATCACAACAGGCGATTCTTTTCGCGCGGACGTATACCTGGCCGGTTACGACCCGCTGAACCCACCGGTCGTGGAGATCGCCGTGGATGGGACCATCGACACCGTCGCGAACGAAGTCATCGGTGAGAAGATGGAGGTCCCCATCGGTGCTGATGGTAAGGCGAAGCTTCGTCTTCCTGGCACCAGCGTAGGGGCGAAAGAATGGAAGGGGATCATCAAGTTCAAGCAGGCCGGACAAGCGGAGAAACGCTATCCGTTCTACGCGAACTACGAGGTAGCTGCGCCGAACCTGGTGGTCAGCCCGACCAAAATGAACGTGTTCTATCGTGGGATCGATAACCCGGTCGAGGTTTCCGTGCCGGGCTTTTCGTCCGATAAAATCCGTCCGTCCATGACCAACGGAAGCATTTCTCCGGCTCCCGGTGGGGGATACATTGTCCGGCCAGGTCAGGGCAGGGACGCCACCGTGAGCGTGAGCGTGGAGATGCCCGGAGGAGGTACCAAGTCGCTTCCTGGTGTGGAGTTCCGCGTGAAGAGCGTACCTGATCCGGTCGCCCAGTTCGGTGGCAAGGGACCATCGGACAACAGCATCTCCAGAAGTGAGATGATGGCGGCCCAAGGGGTGATCGCCAAGATGGAGAACTTTGAGTTCGACTTGAAGTTCGACGTGCTCTCCTTCAGTGTGGTGGCCTCCATCGGTGGCGAGATCAAAGAGACCGAAGTACGCGGGAACCGGATCAACGATCAGGTCACCGAAATGTTCAAACGCGTGAAGGGTGGTCAGCGGATCTGGATCGAGAACGTCAAGGCCAAGGGGCCGGACGGATCCATACGAAAGTTGGGCGCTCTTGCGTTGAAAGTGAATTGATCCACTGTAAAAGGCATGACCATGACCAGGAAGATCGGGATCGGAGCTGTTGCACTTTTGCTCGCATCCGCGCCGTGCGTCAGCAGCGGTCAGACCGTGCTCGACGGTGCATACATCAAGGAACACACCAAGACCAAACGGGTGGTCCCCTATGTGCACATTCGTGAAGCCGACGTCATGTGGGGCCGAAGGGTGTGGCGCCTGATCGACCTGCGGGAGAAGATGAACCACCCGCTTTATTATCCGGTCACTCCTACGACCGACCGCCAGAGCCTGTTCGACGTGATCAAGCAGGGTCTGATCACGGATGGTTCGCTAACCGCATATGACGACGGTCTTGGTGAAGGGGATCAGTTCAAGAAACCCCTGTTGATCAATGAGGTAAAGAACATCCTGGAGAAGATCGACACGCTGCAGACCGAGGATCCGGACACAGGGGATTTTGTGGAGGTCTACGTACCTGTGACCATTGAGGCCAAGGATGTGAAGTGGTACAAGGTGAAGGAGGATTGGATCTTCGACAAGCAACGTAGCAAGATCGACATTCGCATTCTTGGGATCGCACCTGTGGCCGAGGACAAGGATGAGGACGGGAACTTCCGTGGCCTGAAGACCTTGTTCTGGTTGTATTACCCGGAGTGCCGTTATGTCTTTGCCAATTTCGAGGTCTTCAACCGGGAGAACGATGCCGAACGACGGAGCTTTGAGGATGTGTTCTGGAAGCGCCAGTTCACCAGTACCATCACGAAATGGAGCAACGTCTATGACCGGGCCATCAACCAGTACACCACCGGGTTGGATGCCTTGCTTGAGGGAGAGAAGATCAAGGAGGAGCTGTTCGTTTTTGAGCACGACCTCTGGAACTTCTGATCCGATCGATCACCTGTTTCGAAGCCCCGGCCCTCCGGGGCTTCGCTACTTTTGCACCCCGTTAGGGAAGGCTTTCGGATCATGATCGATGTCTCACAGCTTACGCTCCACTTCGGTGACCGGCCCATGTTCGATTCCGTGTCCT
Organism: Flavobacteriales bacterium; assembly: GCA_020437905.1. Taxonomy (GTDB): domain Bacteria; phylum Bacteroidota; class Bacteroidia; order Flavobacteriales_F; family PHOS-HE28; genus PHOS-HE28. Next base: position 10,018 of record JAGQVN010000191.1, on the reverse strand, counting down.
TCTTCATTGGAAGCGAGGATCGGATCGGTCTCGTGGGACGGAACGGCGCCGGAAAAAGCACGCTGTTGAAGGTCCTGGCCGGGCTTCAGGCGTTCGATGGAGGTGCCGTAGGGAGGCCCAAGGAGCTGACCATCGGGTATCTGCCCCAGCAGATGGACCATGATCTGTCCCTGAGCCCCCGTCAAGTGGCCGAGCTGGCCTTTTCGGAAGCCAGGATGTTGGAGGGGTCCCTGGCCAGGATCGAGGAGGAATTACAACACGCCACGGAGGAAGATCGGCAGATGGAATTGGCCACCATGCTGGCCCATGCGCACGAGCGCTTGAACGTGCTCGGTGCAGCCGATCACGGACCCATGATCGACCAGACCCTACAAGGTTTGGGTTTCGTTGGGGACGACCTGGATCGCCCCCTGGCCGAGCTGAGCGGTGGTTGGCGCATGCGGACCGAGCTCGCACGCATCCTGCTCATGCGACCGGATCTGCTCCTGCTCGATGAGCCCACCAACCACCTGGACCTCCCGGCGATCCAATGGCTGGAGGACATGCTGCGCGATTATCCCGCCGCCCTGGTATTGATCTCACACGACAAGACCTTTCTGGATAACCTCACCTCGCGGACCATTGAAGTAGCCGGTGGTCGATTGATCGATCGCAAAGCCTCCTGGTCCAAGTTCGTGGAGCTGCGCAAGGAGGAGCGTGCCCAGCAAGCCACGGCTGCCAAGGAGCAGCAGCGCTATGTCGAGCACACGCAGGAGCTCATCAATAAGTTCAGGGCCAAGAAGAACAAGGCCGCCTTTGCGCAAAGCCTCATCACCAAGCTGGAGAAGCTCGAGCGTATCGAGGTCGATGACGAGGACCTGCGTAAGATGCTGGTCCGCTTCCCACCAGCACCCCATTCAGGCAAGGTGATCCTGGAAGTCCGGGACGTCAGCAAGTCCTACGGCGAGAAGAACATCTTCCGCCATGCTGAGCTTACGATCGGGAAGGGGGAGCATCTTGCCCTGGTGGGCGCTAATGGGACCGGGAAAAGCACCCTGATCCGGATGATCACCGGTGAGGAACCGTTCGAAGGGGAGATCAAACTGGGTCACAATGTGCTGGTGGGTTACTATGCTCAGGACATGCCGGAACGCATGGACCCTTCCCTGACCGTGCTGGCCACGGCCGAGGATGCCGCCAGTGAGGAGAGCCGCGGCCGCGTGCGCGCCATGCTCGGGGCATTCCTCTTCAGCGGGGATGATGTCGATAAGAAGGTCAAGGTCCTGAGCGGCGGCGAGCGTGCGCGACTGGCCCTGTGTTGCATGCTGCTCCGCCCGCTCAACTTCCTGCTCCTTGACGAACCGACCCACCACCTGGACATCCAGAGCAAGGATGTGCTCAAGGAGGCCCTGAGGAGCTACGATGGGACCTTCCTTATGGTGTCCCACGACCGGGATTTCCTGCATGGGCTTACGGATCGTCTGCTGGAGCTGGATAGTGGCCGGATACGCGACCAGCATCTGGATATCCTGGAACTGATCGAGCAGCGGAAGACCATGCAGGCCAGTGGGACCGGCGCGTCACAACAGGTGTCTGGAGGCCCGAAGAAGAGGTCGAACAGCGACTATCACGATCGAAAGGAGCGGGAAAAGGAACGGAAAAGGGTACAGAATCTGGTGCAGCGTTTGGAAAAGAAGATGGCAGACCTTGAAAAGGAGGAGAGAACGCTCCAGGGCCAGGTCATGACCAGCGGCGCTTCGCCCGACGAAGTGGAGAAGGGCTATTTGCGGATGGGCCAGCTCGCTCAACAGATCGCAGTCACCATGGAGGAATGGGAGGAAGCTGCAGCCCGTCTGGAGGCCATCGAAGAGGGGATCGATGACTGAACAGGCCCATGAAAAAGGCCCGTCCTCCAGTGGGACAGGCCTTTCTTCGTAGCGGGGGCAGGACTCGAACCTGCGGCCTTCGGGTTATGAGCCCGACGAGCTACCATCTGCTCCACCCCGCAATAGGGCGGCAAAGATACGAAACTTCACGACCTTAGCAACGCGATGGCCCACCGCGCCGGATACGTCAACATCATCGGCCTTCCCAATGTGGGCAAGAGTACCCTGCTGAACGTCGTCCTCGGTGAAAAGCTGGTGATCACCAACCCCAAGGCGCAGACCACGCGACACCGGATCCTGGGAATTCTGAACGATGAGGACCATCAGTTGGTGCTTTCGGACACGCCGGGCATCCTTGAACCCCAATATCCCCTTCAACAGAGCATGATGCGCGCCGTTGATGAGGCGCTGCAGGACGCCGACGTGCTCCTGATCATGGTCGAGGTCGGACAGGATCCGGACAATAGCAGGGGACTGGTGGATCGTGCAGTCCGCTTCGAAGGCCCCAAGATCGTGCTGGTGAACAAGATGGATACGGCGGATGAACCGAGCCTGCTGGCCGCCCTGGAAGTTTGGTCCTCGGTCTTTCCGCAAGCCCAGGTGGTCCCGTTGTCCGCACTGCACGGCTTCAACGTGGATGCGCTCAGGGAACGGCTCAAGGAGCTCCTGCCTGAGCATCCTCCATACTTCCCCAAGGATGAACTGAGCGATCGCAACACGCGCTTTTTCGTGTCGGAGATGATCCGCGAGAAAGTGCTTGCCCAATACAGGCAGGAGCTTCCTTATTCCTGTGAGGTGGTGGTGAACACCTTTGAGGTATCGGATGCTCTGGTCCGCATTCAGGCGGACATCATGGTGATGCGAGAAGGGCAGAAAGGTATTCTGATAGGAAAGCAGGGTTCCGCGCTCCGACGTCTGGGCACCGCCGCGCGAAAGGATATCGAGGAGTTCATCGGTGTGAAGGTCTTTCTGGACCTGAAGGTCAAAGTAGACCCGGACTGGCGCTCGGACAAGCGAAAATTGAAGCGATACGGATACTGATCATGGGCAACATCGTCGCCATCGTCGGAAGACCCAACGTGGGAAAGAGCACCCTTTTCAACCGTTTGGTCGAAAGGCGTGAGGCCATTGTGGACCCCACGGAAGGCACCACCCGGGATCGTCATTATGGTAGAGCCGAATGGAACGGGGTCCAGTTCAGCGTGATCGATACCGGTGGGTATGTTTCCGGTGGCGAGGATGTCTTCGAGGAGGAGATCCGCCGCCAGGTGACGTTGGCTTTGGAGGAGGCCGATGCCATCCTGTTCCTCGTGGATGCCCAGGGTGGGATGAACCCCTTGGATGAAGCCATAGCGGATCTCTTACGCCGGTGGGATAAACCCACCCTGCTGGTGGCGAACAAGGTCGATGCCGGTGATGGGAGCGCTATCAGTGCCGAGTTCTATGCGCTCGGCCTCGGAGAAGTGCATTGCATCAGTGCACAGAGCGGGTCCGGAACGGGAGAGCTTCTTGACGAACTGGTAGGTGGCTTCACCAAACCCACGGAAGAGGACCTTCCGGATATTCCCAAGATCGCCATCGTGGGCAAACCGAACGTGGGTAAGTCATCTTTGGTCAATGCGTTGCTCGGTCGCGAGCAGAACATCGTAACGCCTATCGCCGGTACCACCCGCGATCCGATCCATACGCGTTATCAGGTGTTCGGATTCGATGTAATGATCCTGGATACAGCCGGTATCCGGAAGAAGCAGAAGGTCGAGGAGGACATCGAATTCTATTCGGTGATGCGTTCCATCCGGGCCATTGAGGAAAGTGATGTTTGTATCCTGATGATCGACGCCAAGGACGGTATCCAGCATCAGGACCTCCGCATTTTCTCACTGATCGAACGCAACGGGAAAGGCGTGGTGGTCCTAGTGAATAAATGGGATACGCTCGAAAAAAGTACCCATACGGCGCGCGACTACGAGGAGGAGGTGAAAGAACGGCTCGCCCCGTTCAAGGACGTACCCGTCATCTTCACCTCGGTCACGGAGATGCAACGGATCCACAAGGCCATGGAGGCCGCCATGCAGGTGTATCAGGACCGCAGCAGGAAGATTCCGACAAGCAAGCTGAACGAAGTGATGCTGCCCGAGATCGAGCATCGTCCTCCGCCCGTTCAGAAAGGGAAGATGGTGCGGATCAAGTATGTGACCCAACTTCCCACGCCAGTGCCCTCGTTCGCATTCTATTGCAACCTGCCCCAATATGTGAGGGAGCCTTACAAGCGATATTTGGAGAATAAGTTGCGCGCTCATTTCGGCTTCTCAGGGGTCCCGATCCGTATCTTTTTGCGGAAGAAGTAAGTCATGCGCCTTCGATCGATACTGACGATCCTGGCGGTCGTCCTGTTCGGTCGCCCTCAAGCTCAGGATATCTCCGCCCTGAGACGATCCGTGGATTGGTCGGAGGTGCCCGTCCCGAAGCAGGTGTTCGCGGAACTGTCCCCCGATGGTCGTACGGAAGTGATGCGTGATGAACTGTCCGTCCGCATGCGCAACATCAAGCCTGAATTCTTCACCCTGTTCTTCGAACGCATGCGTGTCATTCATTTCGGGAACGAGACGGATGTGGCGCGCCATAGTCGTTTCGTGATCCCGGAGAGCCTGGATCCGCCAATGGACGGGCAATACCTTCCGCATGAGGAACGTGCGCTCAGGAATGGAGCGCTGTGGTACAATGTCCGTCCGGACCACTTCGGCGCACGGGTCGTCCGCCCCGACGGAACATGGAACGAGCTGAGCTTCCTCATCGAAGTGCTGCGGGACACCATCCGAACGCTGATGACCAACGAAGTGGCCTGGTCCTATGCGTTGGACATTTCACCCGTGCAACCCGGGGACGTGGTCCAGGTGTGGTGGAAGTACATGGTGCCCTACGATGCCAGCACACCCTACGCCCGCGGGTGGCGTGGGCCCTTGTGGACCGACAACTGGTCCAGGCTTACCAGTTGGCGCATTTTTTTCCATGACGAGATCCCCATTCGCGAGCAACGGATCGAGGTGAAGTATGACCTGCGACAAGGGGTTTCGTTCTCCGGAATGCCGCCCCTGCATCAGGAAGTGAACGACAACGAGGCGATGGTCTCGTGGGAACGGGCATTCCTGCCCGGGTGTATGGATGAAGTGAACGCCAGGCCCGGTTCCGACCTGGAACACATTGTGATCCGCATCGACCTGGACGATCCCCGCTATTGGCGGCGGGAATGGCTCAGCGGCGTGGGACTGCAGTACCCGTATTGGAACCTGGTGCTTCGCAGACGGGAGGCGAACGCGCTCTGGTGGAAGCGGGTCGCCAGGAAGAACGTTCCGGATAACCAGAACCAGCTGTTCAAGGCCTTTCTCGCGCGGATCGCGGGAGCAACACGCGATGTGTCCTCCCCGCTCCGTGTGGCCAGGGTGCATGACCACATCGCTGCGCATTTCGAGGTGGACATGGACGATGCCTGGTACAACGATGAGGACCTCCGGCTGCAACGCATCGGGGACCAGGTCACGGAGGGACGGATCGGTTTCCGCAGCCGATACGATATGTATGCCAAGCTGATCGATCATTATTTCCTCAACTACCATACGGCTTATCTGCTCGATTCCCGCGTGGGCGAATTCACGGACCATTTTCTCACGCCATTATGGGAAAATGAGTTCCTCTTCGGCATTCTGTTCCAGGATGGCACGCTTTGGATGCATCCCAAACGGACCCGGAACGGTTGGTTCGTGAACGAGCTACCCTTTTATTATGAAGGCACCCGGGCCTTCATTACCGATGTTTCCGATCTCTGGTTCGCAGAACCCTTGGCGGCTTCCTTCGTGGATCTGCACGATCTGCCCAACGAGCAGGATAGGAGGTACGCTTCCAGCCAGGTGACGGTCGACCTGGCTACCGGGTCGGTCCATGTGGAAGCGGAGATCCGGCTTCGTGGACAGTTCAGTACGCTCTGTCGTGGCACATACCTGTACGATGAACGGGACAGTACCGTGATGCCGGTGTATGGCCATCGCTTGGACCGGATCGAAGGGGCCACGAACATCCGCCTGGACCCGGGGTCTCCGAGCAATAAGTTTCCCTTTCCTCTGACGGTGAAGGTCAGCATGGACCTTGAGGGGCGCTTGTTGGATGAAGGAGAAGGCACCTTTGCGCTTGACCTCTCCGGCCTGCTCCATCATGCCGTTCCCAAGGGGTTCGTCGCGCTGGGAAGGGACCTCCCTTTCCACTGGGACTTCATCCAGCAGGACCTGCAGCATATCGATGTCCGTTTCAGCGCTCCCGTCTCGCTTCTTCCTGGCGATAGCGTCTACGAAGAGCACCGATCCGGATCAGCATCGTACGCCTTTGAGATCTTACAAGCCGGTGGGACCGACGTATCGATCGCCTCCGATCTGAACATCCTTGCCGCCGTGGAGCGTGGACCCGACTACCAGGCCCTGGAGGATCTGCTGCAGGCGGTGCACCGGTCCGCGCGATCATGCCTTCGGGTCAGGAAGCAAGGGGACATACGGCCGTGATCTGTTGGTCGATCGGGCGCACCCCGTGCTCATTGATGTATCATTGCCGTTCCTCAGGAACTCGCCGGTGACACTGGCTCCGATCCGCTTCATACGTCCGTTCTCAGCGCTGGTGACGTTCTCCATGTCGTTCCATGGGGTCGCGCAGCAGGTCCGTGTGATCGACGACCAGACCGGGCAGCCCGTTCGTGCGGCGGAAGTGTTCGGTAGCGATCGCTCGCGCATGAGCACCACGGACGTCAATGGCAAGTTCGGGTTGGAAAGCCTTCGAGGTTCAGACAGCTTGTACTTCCGGCATGTGGTCTACGAGGACCTGGTCCTTCCGTTCACCGAGGTGGAGGCGCGTGGAGAGGTCCGCTTGGTCGTGCGCTCCTATCCGATCGCCGAGTTCGTGGTGAGCGCCAACCGCTGGGAGCTGGACGAGCAACGCATACCTGACCGGATCACCGTACTTCGACCAAGGGACATTGCGCTCCAGAACCCGGGCACTTCAGCGGACCTCCTTGAACAGAGCGGCGAGATCTTCGTGCAACGTTCCCAGCAGGCGGGTGGAAGCCCCATGCTCCGCGGTTTTGCGGCGAACCGGGTACTGATCGTGGTGGATGGTGTGCGCATGAACAACGCGATCTACCGTTCAGGGAACCTCCAGAATGTGATCAGTGTGGACCCGAACGCCGTGGAGAATGCCGAAGTGGTCCACGGACCGGGGGCAATGACCTATGGCAGTGATGCCATCGGCGGCATCATGGATTTTCATCTCCTTCGGCCTCGGACCGCTCCGGATAGTTCATTGTTGGTCCATGGTGGAGCTTTGCTACGTTACGCGACCGCCTCCCAGGAAAGTACCGGCCATGTTCATCTGGGTGTCGGTGGCCGGAAAATGGCTTTCGTCGGTAGCGCATCCTTTTCCCGCTTCGGTGATCTGCGGATGGGGGTCCATGGCCTTGATGACTACCTCAGACCCTGGTACGTGGACCAGGTCGAAGGGGTGGATTCCATGTTCGTGAACCCGGACCCGCTGGTGCAGGTGGGCAGTTCGTTCGACAACATGGCGTTCATGGGAAAATTGCTTTATGCTCTCCACGAGGACCTGCGGATCGGAGTGAACGGCTACTGGAGCACCACCAGCGACTATGACCGCTACGACCAGATGCGGGAAGAGCAGGACGGCGAGGCACGCTTCGCTGAATGGTACTACGGACCCCAGGATTGGCGCATGCTCAGCCTGGTGATGGATCACCACGCGGAGCGAGGCCCTTACAGCCAGGCACATTTTTCCGTGGCCTATCAGAACTACTCAGAGAGCCGAACGGACCGGCGGTTCCGTCGGAGCGAAAGGCGCATCCGGGAGGAGCAGGTGAATGGGCTCTGGATGAACCTGGACCTGGTGAAGGACCTCGGGGAACGAACACAATTGCTCTACGGTACAGAGTACGTCACCAACAGGGTCGGATCGGAAGGCGTGGTGCGCGACCTTATCACGGATGACCAACAGGTGATCAACCCCAGGTATCCTGACGGTTCTCACTGGAATACGGCTTCGGTCTACGCAGGCGGCTTGCATGACTTGAGCAGATCGCTCACGCTGTCAGCTGGTCTGCGAGGCAATTGGTCTGCTTTGGAAGCAGCGTTCGATACCACCTTGTTCCCGTATCCGGTAACCTCGATCAAGCTCGACAACAGTTCGGTGACCGGGAACCTGGGCCTGGCTTGGCGTCCATCCTCCTGGCGGTTCACGCTCGATCTCAGCACCGGTTTCCGGGCGCCGAACATCGATGATATCGGCAAGGTCTTCAGCAATGAACCCGGAACGGTGATCGCACCGAACCCGGACCTGGGACCGGAGTATGCATACAATTTCGAGCTTGGGGTGGAGAAACGGTTCCACGAACGGGTGCGCCTTCGCCTCAACGGTTTCCATGTTCTTGTGGATGAAATCATGGTCCGCAGACCGTTCCAAGTGAACGGTCAGGACAGCATCCTCGTGGATGGCGAACGGAGCAGGACCGATGCACTGCAGAATGCGGCCCAAGCCAGGGTCTGGGGCGTGTTGGCTGCATTGGAAGCCCGCTTGACCAATGGACTTGGCCTTGACCTGCGCTACTCGTGGCAGGTCGGTTCTGAGGATGATGCCGAGAGCGGGCAGGATCTTCCACTACGTCATCTACCACCGTCTTTTGGAAGCGTCGCTCTGACCTGGGAACGCGGACGCTGGCGTCTCCGCTCGGTCTTGAGGTTGAGCGAAGGTTTCGATCCCGACCAACTGGCACCCACCGAAAAGGACAAGACCTCGATCTATGCCAGGAACGATGACGGTGAGCCCTTTCTTCCAGGTTGGCACTGCTGGGACGTAAGGGCGGCCTTCCGGCTCACCGATACGTTCCAGATCACCGGTGGGGTCGAGAACATCACCGACCAACGGTATCGGACGTATTCCAGTGGTATCACCGCCCCTGGCCGCAACTTTATTCTGGCGGTCAACGCGCGCTTCTAGTGGCTGGCAGGCAGGATGTCATCGCTTGATGGCATGCTCGTATAGCCTGACCCACTCCTCCACCGTCATCTTCGCACATAGCTCACCGATGAGCTCCATTGGAACCTCCTCCGGTTTCTTGAAACGGATGCAGCTCTTGCCCATATCCAGCTTTCTCGCGCTGTGCTTGGGGTACTCTTGGGTGAACCAGGCCAGCATCTTCGGATCGGCGTAGACACCGCTGTGGTAGACCGCAATGAAGTTCTTCTGGGAAGCGATGCTCATGAACGGCAAGGGTAGCTTCGGGTCGCAGTGATAACCGTCCGGGTAGATCGAATGGGGTACCACGTAGCCGATCATCCCGTAGCTCATCGTTTCCTGAAAACCCTTCGGCAGGTTCTTCTTGATCACTGCTCGAAGCTTGTTCATCACGGCGCGGCGGTCCATCGGGACCTGTGAGATGTAATCCTCAGGGCTCTTGGCGTTGTACTGCATGCTCGTTCGGTGATCGTCGTTCAGATCTTATCCAAGGCCTGTTCCAGATCGGCGATCAGCAGGTCAGGGTCTTCCAGGCCAATGTACAAGCGTACCATATTGAATGGGAGGTCCGTATAGTAACCGCTTGGCCCTTTCAGGGCACAGATCGGCCACTGCAGGCTTTCATAGCCGCCCCAACTCACCGCGATCAGGAAGCACTTGAGGTTGTCGCAGAACCGTTCCACGGCGGCCTCGTCCGTGGCATCCAGCTCGATGCTCATCAGGCCTCCACAGCGTTCCATCTGGCGCCGGGCCAAGGCATGCTGAGGGTGGCTCTTCAGGAAGGGCCAATGGGTTCGCGTCACTTTCGGGTGCGCATCCAGGAAGCCGGCGACGCGCTCCGCATTGTCGGCGCTGCGATGGACGCGTAATTCAAGGGTTCGCAGACCGCGCATCAACAGCCAGGCATCATGGGGCGAAGGGCATGCGCCCAGTGTCATGAACTCCTTTTCCATCACCTGACGGATGTGCTTGTGTGATCCGGCCAGGGCACCTGCCACCACATCACTGTGACCGTTCAGGTACTTGGTCGCACTGTGGGCTACCAGATCCATGCCGAGTTCCAGCGGTTTCTGAAATACCGGGCTGTTGAAACT
>JAGQVN010000190.1 GCA_020437905.1 Flavobacteriales bacterium | reverse complement strand
TATCGCCGTGCGAAGTAGTGCACGACTCCCAGATACGGGCCAGCCGGCGCTTGCCTTCCAAACCATTGCGAGTAAGGCGCAGCTGCACAATACATGGATCAACGAGGCGCCGATGGAGAGTGCTCCATACCCTTGCATCGGGAAGCTGATGGCCATGACCAATACAGCCATTTGGATGATCCAAAGCAGCGCGCTGGTACGACGAGACAGCCTACCCTGGCCACCATCATGGATCAGAATGACCGCGGTCCCAATGAACAGCCAACCCAACAAGGCCGTGTGAGCGTGTCCATGGAGCCATGGACGGAACTGTATGAAGGGGAGCTCGACCAGATACATGGACCGCAGGAGCACACCAATAGTGGCTGCTGCGAGAAAGTCGATCATGGCGATCACGTACCAGGTCCTGAAAGCGGCGCGCTCATCAAACCATTTCATGGAAAGTAGCTCAAGGTCGTCCTTATAGACGGTAACGATCAGCGAAGGAAGTGACGAATGTCAATAATCGGATAGATTTGTCCGATGACATTTGTCACGCTTTCCGAACCAACTGATCACACAACATGCGAACCGTTCAAAGCATTTCGATCTTGTCCATCCTGGGATATGTAGCCCTTACCGCATGCGGTGGAGGTGAAGCAGGGTCGAGCTTGCCTCCAGGGGCGAGCAGTACCACATCCAATGAAGCGACCGGTGGGGCCGCCAATGCAGACCTGATCACCGCAGCGGATATCTCCCTGGGTGAGATCGATCAAGGTATGGTTGAGCAGGGGAGGACGACCTACGATGTGAAGTGCCAGGCATGTCACAGTACCGGTCCGAACCGGGTGGTAGGGCCTGGCTGGAAGGGAATCATGGAGCGGCGCAAGCCCGAGTGGATCATGAACATGATCCTGAACATTGATGCCATGCTCGAGTCCGACCCGGAAGCTCAGAAAGGACTGGAAGAATGCCTCGTCCGTATGCCCAACCAGGGGCTGAGCAAGGATGAAGGCCGTGAAGTCCTGGAATACATGCGAACGCTCTGATCATTCAACACCGAACAACACAATTTCACGAACCATGAAACGACCCCTGTTCATTACCGGTACCTTCCTGGGCCTCGTCGGCGGAGCTTTTCTGCTGATGAACAGCCTGCCTGGTTGCCGACCAGGCACTACAAAGACCGTGGTCACCGGTGACGCGGCCTCGAAGGTCTACGTCAAGCCTGGTACGCACGACGAGTTCTACAATCTGGTGAGCGGTGGATTTAGCGGTCAGCTCGCCGTGTACGGGCTTCCGTCCGGCCGATTGTTCCGTGAGGTTCCAGTGTTCTCGGTGGACGCTGAAACAGGATGGGGATTCTCGGAGGAAACGAAAGGCATGCTCACCACCTCCCATGGCTTCATTCCCTGGGACGACAGCCATCATCCGGAATTATCTCAAACGGAGGGAGTACCCGACGGAAAGTGGTGTTTCATCAATGGGAACAATACTCCTCGCATCGCGCTGATCGACCTTGGTACGTTCAGGACCACCAGCATCATCGAAATACCGAACAGTGCCGGGAACCACTCGTCGCCGTTCACCACGGGGAACAGCGAATATGTCGTTGCCGGGACCCGTTTCAGTGTGCCCATCGGAGATGAATCGCAGCGCGATGTGCCGATCAACACCTACAAGGAGAATTTCAAAGGAACCGTTTCATTCATCCATCCGGATCCTGAGACAGGTAAAATGAACATCGCCTTCCAGATCAAAACGCCTGGGGTGAACTTCGACCTAAGCCATGCAGGCAAAGGACCTAGCGAGGGTTGGTTCTTCTTCAGTTGCTACAACACTGAACAGGCGTACAGCTTGTTGGAGGTCAATGCCAGCCAGAGGGACAAGGATTTCGTGATGGCCGTGAACTGGAAATTTGCGGAACAATTGGCCAGCGAGGGAAAGGGTACCCGAGTGCCTGGCAAGCATCATAGCAATTGGTGGAACGAGCGTACCCACAGCTCGGAGACAACGGTATACGAGGATGTACTTCAGCTAGATCCTGCTGAGTATCCTGGACTTCTCTACTTCATGCCTTGCCCGAAGTCGCCGCATGGATGTGATGTGGACCCAACAGGCAACTACATCGTAGGTAGTGGCAAGCTTGCCGCGCTCCTGCCAGTGTTCAAGTTCGAGAAGATCCAGAAAGCGATCGAAGCGAAGGATTTCGAAGGTGAATTCGCCGGTATCCCGGTGCTGAAATACGAGAGCGTTCTCCATGGTGAAGTGAAGAAGCCGGGCCTCGGGCCTCTGCACACGGAATTCGATGCACAGGGTAACGCTTACACGTCCATGTTCGTGAGCAGTGAGATCGTGAAGTGGAACGTGGAGTCGCTCGAGATCCTTGATCGGGTTCCGACCTATTACAGCATCGGACACCTCTGTGTGCCGGGTGGCGACAGCAAGAAGCCTTGGGGCAAGTACGTGATCGCCTACAACAAGATCACCAAGGACCGTTACCTACCTACCGGGCCGGAATTGACCCAGAGCGCGCAGCTATACAGTATCGATGGGGAAAAGATGGAGTTGCTCCTCGACTTCCCAACTACCGGTGAACCGCACTATGCCCAGGCCATTCCTGCGGATCTGGTCAAGCCTCATGAGGTCAAGTTCTTCAAGATCGAAGAGAACGAGCATCCATACGTAGCCAAGGGCGAGAAAGAGACCAAGGTGGAACGCAAAGGCAAGGAGGTACACGTATGGATGACCAGCATCCGTTCCCACTTCGCACCGGACAACATCGAAGGCGTGAAGCTCGGCGATGAGGTGTACTTCCATGTGACCAACCTTGAGCAGGACTGGGACGTACCGCACGGTTTTGCGATCAAGGGCGCGAACAATGCTGAGTTGTTGATCATGCCGGGCGAAACACAAACCTTGAAGTGGGTGCCCTCCAGGGTCGGTATCTGGCCGATGTACTGCACGGATTTCTGCTCAGCATTGCATCAGGAGATGAGCGGCTATGTCCGGGTGTCACCAGCCAACAGCAACGTGGAATTGAATGCGTACACGGTGTCCGTGGACGCGGAACTCTGAGACCGATCCGAACGTTCTGGACCCATCCTTCGCAGTGTAGCCGATCTCCGGGCCACCATCGCGAAGGATGGGTCTTGTAAGTTTATCCTGAACATGAGACCTATTTCCCGGATCATGATCGCGCTCGCTGCGCTTTCCCTGCTGATCCTTCTTGTAGTACCCATCTGGAGGATCGATCTGATGGCACCTCAGTACCCGGAGGGCTTGTATCTGCAGATCCATGCCGATCGCTTCAGTGGGGATACCGAGAAGATCAATGGACTGAACCACTACATCGGCATGGCGACGATCCATGACGATATGTTCCCGGAGTTCACGTATCTGCCGAAGCTGATCATGGCACTTGCTGCGTTCGGTGTGCTTGCCGCGATATGGGGTAAGAGACAGGGCCTTTTCGCCGGATTGGTCGCCTTGACCGCTTTCGGCTTGTGGGCACTCTACGATATGTGGAAATGGGGTTATAGCTATGGTCATGATCTCGACCCCCGGGCAGCCATCAAGGTCGAGGGCATGGCCTATCAACCGCCCTTGATCGGCCACAAGCAGCTATTGAATTTCGATGCGTGGTCGACCCCCGATATCGGGGGGTGGGTGCTTTTCGGGGTTATGGCGCTTCTGGCCGGTGTATACTTCCTGGAGCTCAGGGTCTATCGGCAGCGAAAGCAGCAGATCGGATGATGTGGCCCTTGAACGAAGCTGGCGCACTTCGCCGATCCAGACACCGGATAGCGGTGATGTTGGGATCGATGCGTGGCATGTACGCGGCTTTCTCCTTTTCCATGCTGCTGCTTGCTTCTTCTTGTGGGCGACCGGGCCCATCCTTGGATTTCGATCACGTGGAGTGTTCCCATTGTAGGATGAACGTGGTCGACCGGCAGTTCGGTGCATCCTTGACGACATTGAAGGGTAGGCAGTACGCCTTCGACGATGTCTCATGCATGATCACGCATGTAGCCAACGGAACGATCGCTGAAGAGCAGGTCGCTGCCTGGTACGTTTGTGATCATGCCCATCCCGGGGCTCTGATCGATGCCACCCGGGCGCACTTTGCTCTTGGCGGAGACTTTCGTAGTCCGATGCGTGGCGATGCGGCGGCGTTCAGCGATCCGAAGGCAAGGGATGCGGCCATTTCCGAGAAGGGTGGGGAACCATTGGATTGGGAAGCCCTGCGCGAGGCCCTTGCGCCGTGATGAAACATTGGACGCTTCTACTGACCATTGCTTCCATTTTGCCCTTGCCCGGCCATGTATCCGGTGCTTCCTGGGTGCATGACGCGGGTTCGGGTGGCTCGCTTTCGGACCTGCTGAACAAGGTCGGGGAGGGGGATACCGTTTTGGTGCATGGTGAGGTGCGGGAAGGGACCTTGTTGATCGAGCGATCGGTGGTGCTCCTGGGTGGGAACGGAGCGATCATTGACGGCGAAGGTGAAGGGGAAGTGGTCCTGATCACAGCCGATGACGTAACGATCGAGGGGTTCACCATTCGAGGAAGCCGGATCAGCAACCTGGAGGATAACGCTGGTATCAAGGCCAGTGAATGCCGTAACACCGTGGTCAGGAACAACTTCCTGGATGGCTGCTTCTTTGCCATCTATCTGAGCGGTTCCAAGGGAGCCCTGGTCGAGAAGAACACGGTGATCGGACATGACGTACGCGATGACCAGATGGGAAACGGGATCCATCTGTGGAAATGCAATGGAGC
>JAGQVN010000189.1 GCA_020437905.1 Flavobacteriales bacterium | reverse complement strand
TTCGATCAGTTTTCGGATCTGCTCCTCCTTCCAGATCGCATTGTCCATGTCCGGGTATGCCTGGGCCATGGATTCCTTGAGGGAAAGATGATCGGCCGGTCGAAGGTTCCGGAGCCGTATGCGCAGGTTCTGGGCCATGCGCAAAGGTATATGCCTGTGAAAGCCGCCCTTGGTGGGTCCATTGTCCGGGGATCGCTTACCTTCCTGCGGGTCCGAGACCCGACCCTAACCCTCACACCATGAAGACACTGCTTCGAAAGCAGCACATCCTTGAGGCTGCCAGGCGCAAATTGCGCGAGAACCTTGCGGAGTACCACGAGCGGATCGATGAGCTCAAGTCGGTGACCATCAATAATGAGCTCGCCGAAACGGCCAGTCAGACCGAAGGTAGGCGGGATGCGGATATCGAATTGATGGATACGATCATTGAGAAATCGGATCAGGTGAAACATGATCTGGAAGCACTGGAGAAATTGGATGCTGCAGAAGTGCTCCAAACCGTTCAGTTCGGGAGCGTGGTGATCACCGATCAACGGGCGTTCCTGGTCGCGATCAGTGTGGAAGAGTTCGAAGTGGATGGGATAAACGTGCTCGGTCTTTCCACCAAGGCACCGCTGTACCTGGCCATGAAGGGAATGCGTGCGGGCGATCAGGTGGGCGTGAACGGGGTGACCTACACGATCAAGGCGGTATTCTGATGGACGTGTTCAACCTTGCGCTCGGAGCCCGGGTGCATCACCCATCCTTCGGGAATGGAGCGGTCTATGATCTGGACGACCGTACGGTCCATGTCTTTTTCAAGGAGCACGGTGAACAGGCCATCAGCCGCTCCTTCGAAGGACTTCGCGTAGTGGCCCCCGGGCCCGAACCTGACCGGGAGGAGGAAGGGTTGGACTTGGATGGTGTGAAGGATGCTCTGCGGGAAGTGCTCGAGGAGCTCGATGTTCCCGCTCGTCCCATTGAAATGGCGGCGCGCTTCGTGGGAGGGACGCTTGAACTTCGTCCTGCCGATGCCGGCCTCCGATCGAAGGAGGTCCCGATCGAGGACTTCTTCCACAAGATCGTCATGATGCGCGACCGTTTCCGGGTTCTGGAACAAAAGATCAACGCACACAGTGGTTTGAGCGAACAGGACAAGGTGGAGTTGCAGCAGTACATCACGCGCTGTTACGGAAGTCTGACCACCTTCAACGTCCTGTTTGCTGACAAGGAGGATCACTTCGTGGGGCAGAAAGGTGGTTGAGGTTTGCAAACACGTTCCGCTCCGATTATCTTGGACCTGTGAAGCACGTTCTTTGAAGCCCAAGGGCTTTCACCATACAGCCCGCACAGGCCATCCGTTCTCAAAACCAACATTATTTGCTCAGGATCGGCATATCCGATGGGCAAAGGCGGGCCACGTCCCGACCCCGTGTCGGGATCCCTTCAGGGACGTCGTGGATTACTGACCCCTTCACTTGCCGATCCGCTCATGTGATCCATGGGTTTTTTGAACTCGGTCCTGTGTGGGCTTTTTTTGTGCCCTTCGGAACATGGTGGGACCTGCAGTTATGACCCGCTATCCTGTGATGGAAACGTTCCTCACCATTCAGGGTGAAGGCGCGTTCGCCGGTAGTGCTGCTTTCTTCATCAGGCTTGGAGGTTGCGATGTGGGCTGTTCCTGGTGCGATGTCAAGGAGAGCTGGGAGGTAGGTGCACATCCGATGCGGGATCTGGACGATCTGGTCCGGGAGGCTTCGTCCCATCCCGTGCGCATGGTCGTGATCACCGGGGGTGAACCAATGATGCATGACCTTGGCCCCTTGACCGAGGCCTTCCGCAAGGCCGGTTTTCGCACGCATGTCGAAACCTCCGGTGCTCACCCGCTCTCCGGAGAATGGCATTGGATCTGTTTCAGTCCGAAGAAGTTCAAGGATCCCCTTTCGGAGTACTATGACCGAGCACACGAGCTGAAGGTGGTCGTGTACAACCATCACGACCTGAAATGGGCGAACACGCACGCCGACCGCGTATCCTCCCGATGCCAGCTTTTCCTGCAACCGGAGTGGACCAAGCGCGCGGTGATGACCCCTGCCATGGTCGCCCATGTCAAGGAAGATCCCAGGTGGCGGATCTCCTTGCAGACGCACAAATACCTTGATATCCCCTGATCCATGCTGAGAGATCCGATCCTCCGATCCCTGATCGTCTTCCTGTGTTTGCCGATGGTCGCGATGGGGCAGATGCGCGACTATACCACCAAGGACAAGAAGGCGATCAAACTCTACGAGGAGGGATCGGCCGCGATGCATCGGAGGGAATGGCGAAGCGCCGAAGCGCAGCTGGCCAAGGCAGCGGCCTTTGACGAGCGCTTCGTGGAGCCACGTTTCGCGCTTGCTGAACTATGCGACATGCAGGACCGCGACACCGAAGCCATGAAATGGTATCGGGAGGCGATCGCACTGGCCCCCAAATTCTTTCCCAGCGCATACCTGCATTTGGCGGATATCGAGTTCCGGAATCAGGAGCTTGAAGCGGCTGAGATGCACTACCGGACCTATTTGGAACTGGAACAGGAGCCCATGAGGCGCGCAAGGGCTCAGCTGGGCATCCAGAACTGTGCATTCGTCGCACAAGCCCTGAAGAGCCCCGTTCCCTTTGAGCCGATGAATCTCGGCCCCGGGGTCAACTCGGCGAACGGCGAGTATTATCCGTGCCTCACAGCCGACGACGCCACCTTGTTGTTCACGCGGGACCTTCCGGATGAGCGCTCGCCGTGGGGGCATCAAGAGGATTTCTACGTGAGCAGGAGAGGGGAGGATCGTTCTTGGAGCGATGCGGTACCCGTCACCGAGGTCATCACGGCCGGGAACGAGGGGGCGGGGACCCTCTCACCTGATGGACGGTTCATCATATTCACCGCATGTGCCGGCCTTGATGGGGACTATGGAGGTGGACGCCAGGGAATGGGCAGTTGCGACCTGTTCATCAGCCGAAGAATGGGGGGCAGATGGAGCAAACCGGAGAACCTCGGGCCTCCGGTCAATTCCCGGAACTGGGAAAGCCAACCGAGCCTTGGCAGTGATGGACGGACCTTGTATTTCGTGAGGGGCCAGCAAGCCGCGGATGGCATTAAGAGCATGGATATTTTCATGAGCCGCCTCGGCCCGGATGGGGCCTTCAGCGCTCCTGAGCGGCTTCCTGCTTCGGTGAATACGCTCTATCAGGAGGAAAGCGTTCAGATCCACCCGGATGGGCGTACGTTGTACTTCAGCAGCAACGGGCATCCCGGCTTTGGCGGGCTCGATATCTATGTCAGCAGGATGCAGGAGGATGGTACCTGGGGACAGGCGCTGAACCTGGGCTGGCCCATCAACAGCGGGTCGGACGAGAATAGTTTGCAGGTGAACGCTGAAGGCAACATCGCCTATTTCGCCAGTGACCGGAAAGGGGGTTACGGTGATCTGGATCTATACAGCTTTGAATTGTATGCCGAGGCGCGGCCGACCCCTGTTGGTCATATCCGAGGCAGGGTCACCGACCGGAGCACGGGCGGGCCCCTCGAAGCCGATGTGGAACTGTTCGATGTTGCCACTGGTGCGTTGGCGACCGCTGCCTACAGCGATCCCGTGTCAGGGGAGTTCCTGGTCTGTCTTCCGAAGGGGCGCAAGTATGCGCTGAACGCCAGCTCGACGGGCTACCTGTTCTACAGCGAGACCTATGACCTCAGCGCAGCCACCCTTGCCGGTCCGGTGGAACTGGATGTTCCGTTGGAGCCGCTGACCTCAGGGCACAGCATCGCCTTGCGCAATATCTTCTTTCCGACCGCGAGCCACGAGCTGCTTCCGGAAAGCAATGCGGAATTGGACAAGTTGCAGACTTTGCTCGAGTTGAACCCTTCCGTTCGGGTGGAGCTGAGCGGGCATACGGATGACGTGGGCTCCGAGGACGACAACCTGGCCCTTAGCGAAGCTCGTGCCAGGGCCGTACGCGACCATCTTGTGGCCAACGGCATCGATCCCGCCCGGATCGAGGCCAGGGGCTACGGCGAGACCAAACCCGTGGCTCCGAACACCAATGAGGAGGGTAGGGCCCTGAATCGCAGGACCGAGGTCACGGTGCTTTGAACGGCTGGCTCAGGCAGGTTTGTGGGCGATGAACAGATCCTCCATGACCAACCCATACCGGAACCGTTCAGCCTGGTCGAACCCTTGCGCGAAGGGTACCCGCTCCACCCGGAAGCCCGCTTCTTTCAGGCGTTCCTCGTAATCACGACCGTAGATCCGCACATGGTCGAACTGGCCAAAGGCAGCTTCCCTTTCCCTGGGGTCGACGATCGACGGGTCCTCATAGGTGACCTGCCGGGCAAGGTCCAAGGGTACCTGGATGATGCCCCAACCCCCGGGCTTCAAAACGCGGAACAGCTCGGCCATGGCTTTCCGATCGTCCAGGACATGCTCCAGCACATGCGAACAGATGATGCGGTCGAACGCATCATCCGGCAGGTCGAGCGCTGTGATGTCCATATCCCGGGTGCCCTGTGGGTAGGTGTAACCGGGTTCGAACTTGTCCACCGGTACGTAGTCGATCCGCGCGTCGTTCCTGAAGCGATGGAAAAGCGCCTTCTCGGGGGCCACGTGAAGCAATCGGATCCGCTGCGGTCCGCTCCGATCGATGCTGTTGAGATAGAGCCAGTATGCTCTTGTCCGCTCCATGGAGC
Organism: Flavobacteriales bacterium; assembly: GCA_020437905.1. Taxonomy (GTDB): domain Bacteria; phylum Bacteroidota; class Bacteroidia; order Flavobacteriales_F; family PHOS-HE28; genus PHOS-HE28. The sequence continues at coordinate 1,851 of JAGQVN010000189.1, read as the reverse complement.
CGCAACCAGGACAGATGGCGTTGGCACGGGGGACCACTCCAGCGGGCAGGAAGGTGAGGAACCGACCTCCACAGATGGGGCATTGGACCAGGTCCCCTCGGAGGAATCGGTTGCGAAGCCGTATTTTCCACGACAGGGGGATGAAACGCGTGAGGAGGCTCATGGCTGGCGACCAAGGTAGCTCAACGAACAAGGGCAGAGCTGTGGCAAAAGCGTCACACCGGACATACTTGCGCGATGGAAGAGCTCCCGTCCCGGAGCACGAACGGACCAGCCGTCTCATGAGCCGGATCCGAGCGAAGGATACGGGCCCCGAAATGGACCTGCGGAGAAGGCTCCGGGCCGCAGGCCTCAGCCACTATCGCCTGCATCCCGGGAATGTTCCGGGTCGACCGGACGTGGCTTTCATCGGGGTTCGTGTGGCCATCTTCGTCCATGGTTGCTTTTGGCATTCCTGCCCACACTGTTCGCCGGCAAGACCCCGAAGCCACCGCATGTTCTGGGTGCGTAAACTGGAACGGAACAGAGCTCGCGACAGACGGAAAGCCAGGGAATTGCGCCGATCGGGATGGGCGGTCGTGACCGTCTGGGAATGCAGGTTGCGCAAATACCCGGGACTTCAGGTAGCTCGGATCCAGCGCACCCTGGCAGCTCGTTACTGATCGCCTGATCGCCTTCCGCGATCGAAGATCCTGCGAAAGAAGCGCTTCTCGAATCCCCAGAAAAAGCGGAACTGACCGAAGACCGTACCGTAGATCAATAACAACAGGTTGTAGATCGGGAGAATGAGCACGTAGTACGCAATGGTGAAGAGCAGTGGTTGCTCACCCTGATCGCCTGCCACCCAGGCCACCACAGGGCGCTTGAGCAGCATGACCGTTGTCCCTGTCAATGCAAAGACCAGCAGGATGACCAACACCCGCCCCACCGGGACCTTCCAACGCGCAGCAAGGCGTTCGAGCCATCCGTGTCCCTGCGCCCGTTCAGACATGAACAGATCGTATCGGGTATGCGGTCCCATTCGAGATCAATGATCGCTCCATTCAACTTGGGGTCGACCGTGCCCTTGCATGCCACCATGCGTTCGATCGGAACACGTTGCAAGTGTCGATCGTCCCTTTCAGTTCCGGTCCTTCCTGACCAATGCTCGTCAAATGAGGGAACGGATAGACGCGGCTATTGGCTATGGGACGAGGTGCTGCGAGGCATGAAGACCTTTCCATCTGGTGGCGAAAATAGGTGCGGTGGGCATTGGACTTGTCAGGCAAGATCCATCCCGGATTACCTTACCGATGCATGATCGACGGAAAAACGGTCAACCAGCGAGGCGCCGTGGCTCAGGTGCCGAACCGCTTCGATGCCACCTCGCATGGCGTGGTGGATATCGAGGGTGTGGATGAGGTGGAGGAGCTTGACGGTCGGACCAGGTATATCGAGGTCTTTCCCAGGACGGTCCTCAATCGGGTGGACAGCCCGGACATTCCTTTTTCATGGAGCCTGAACCCCTTTCAAGGATGCGAGCATGGATGCAGTTATTGCTACGCGCGTCCGACCCACGAGTATTGGGGCTATAGTGCGGGGATCGACTTTGAGCGGATCATTCTCGTGAAGCGATCTGCCCCTCAAGTGCTTCGAAAAGAGCTGGCTGCGAAAACCTGGAAAGCGGAGCCGATCACCTTATCGGGTGCCACCGATCCCTATCAACCGGTGGAACGCAAAGAGGAGCTCACGCGGGCTTTATTGGAGGTGCTTCTGGAGCACCGTCAGTCCGTTTCCATCATCACGAAGAACGCGTTGATCCTGCGTGATCTCGACATCCTGAAGGAGATGTCCAGGTACGGTTCCATTCAG
>JAGQVN010000188.1 GCA_020437905.1 Flavobacteriales bacterium | reverse complement strand
TGAAATCCACATCGACCGTGCCGTTCAGTTCAACCGTGCTCGCGGTCATGCAGCCCAAGTGATTGCGGTGGCGCAAGGCCAAGTAATAACTGCCTTGCGTTACAGGCAGCGCAACAGCGCTGTTCCCCGCTCCATCAACCACATCCCCATCCCGCTGTACCAAGGCCTGCACCGCTGCCACCACGACGCTCGGATCAAGGGGGTCCCTCAACTCCAATCTGACCCAATCGACCAAGGCATCGGGGCCGGCAAGGCTGAGCAATGCCGGATCTAGGGTCTCACCCCCTCCGGTGGGTTGAGCAAAACCCGCTCCGGTGTATGGCTCGGATAAGGGTAAAGCCCCAGCGGAACGGATGTCATCCCGCATCAAGCCCGTGACCGAGTCATACGCTCCTTGAAGCAGACCTCGGGCTTGAATGGCAGGCGCCGGTGACGCCATGCAGAAGGTGTCCAAGCGTTGGAATGTGAATTGACCGTCACCGAACACCAACGTATCCCCTGCACCGTTCGCCAACACATACTTGCCGGCACCATAGGCGCAGCACATGCCGTCGCCGTAGGTATCGTTCACCTCCAGGATGTAGCAGGTATCCCGCTCGAGGCAGGACCTGACCGGGTCCTGCTCGTTCACCCCGAATACGCTCGTGGTGGGGTAGCCACCTCCCGTGAGGACGGTATCCCCACCCAGGCTGCGGATCATCCAGGAGGTCTCCCCTCCCCAGGCATCGGTCCAAACGTGCATGGTAACGGGCTCGTCATCACCCATGGTGATCAGATCGGTGCGTGTCAGGCTGGAACTCCCATAAGCATTGGATGCGTCCAAGGTGACCGTATACTGTCCTGGCTGCGTGAAGACGACTTTCGGAGCTTCGCTGCTGGCCGTGGTCCCGTCAACGAACTGCACATTGGGTGGAGCAAAGGTCCATAGCCAGGTGGTCGGATCATTGATCGACACGTCCTCGAACTGCACCGGCCCACCGTCGCACCAATCGACGGGGTCCGCATCGAAGTCGACCACAGGTGGGACAGCCCCATCAAAGATCTCCAACGCATCCAGCGCGATATCGGAGGAGAAATCCGGACCGGTCACCCCCCTGAACCGGATCACCACAGTGCCTCCCGCATAGGCGTCCAGGTAAACGATGCTCGTATTCCATTGAAGCCCTTGAGAGCCTGACAAGGGAGGAGCAATGTCCAACTGCCAGGCGGAACCGTCGAACAGGTCCACATGGAGCTCTCCAACATCAACTCCTGCCATATGATATCCATACCGCAATCTCGGAAGTGTCACACCGCTCAGGTCCAGGCAGGGGCTCAAGAGGACCGCTTCGCGACCCGTGCAGCCACCGGAAGCCTCCAGGTAGATGTATTGTCCGCCACTCGTTCCGGGAAGCAGGTCTACCGAGGGTCCGGTGCCGCTGCTCGGTGTGCCTCCAGCATCCACTCTCCAATCGATATCGTCGTACACGCCGTTCGCCAGGTTGAGCCATCCGTTCGGCAAGGGACAAGAGGTCGCGCCACAATTGCTGGCCGTGCTGCACGAGGATGCAGATTCCAGGTCTTCCTGGAACGGGGTGGTCAGCACCGAACCAGCCAACAATTCCAACTGGACCGCCAGTGTATCGTTCGAAAGGTCCTGATCCCCGGCAAGCTCTGTCCATACCTCGAGGTTGTGGATGCCAGCACCGCTGATGGTCAGGGGAACGCTGAAACTGAGCTGAGTCGCCCCACCGGAAGGCAGGGATCCCGTGAACAGCTCGGAAACGGCGCCCCCACCGTCCAAGCGATAGCGGACCTGAAAGTTACCTTGAGGGGTCAATCCATTGTTCCGGATCTCCACGTTGACGATCCTGGACCCGTTCGCACAATCATAGTAGACACCGGCGCTCGGTTCGATCACCGCATTGACACCCACATTGACATCCAGCGGAACATCGAACGCCTCGGTCTGATCACTGCGGCTCGTACTGCTACCCTGAGAAGCACTGAACCCAAGTCCACGCCGCGCAAAAGCAGACCAGATCAAGTCCTGGTTGGCACCTCCATTGTTGATCTGGTCCGCCAACAGAATGGCATCCCTGCCATCCACGAAGCCTGGGTTACAGGCAGTGAGCTTGAGACCATCGATCACCAATTGCAACGCGATGTTGTTGCCCCCCGTGCCGTTGTAGATGTCAGGGTCGAACCCATATTGTGCGATCAGGTCCCAGGTCATTTCCCAAAGCATGGTACACCAGACGAAGCCGATACCGTGCGGCTGGCTGAGCCCGCTGTTGGTCGAAGCGTATGTGAAGGCGTTGACCCCGAAGTCCGTGCTGTAAGGGGCCGGACGGATCCCACCGCCAGCAAGACCCTGACCCAACACATAGTTCCCAATGCCTCGTGCATCCGTCCCTTGGTCACCGGGTTCCATGGTCATGATCAGGCCGAAATAATCGCTCCAGCCTTCGCCCATCTGTTCGGAATTCCCGAGGCAACTGGTGTTCAGCGGTCCACCGACGAGGCGGTTAGAAATGCCGTGCCCGTACTCATGAACAATGATGCCATTGTCAAGGTCCGAGTCCCTGTTGGGCGTGGTGTACGTCCATCGGAACATCTGCATCCTCGGGTTACTGCCGTCCGCAGGGGTCCCGAAATTGGCGTTGTTCGTGCCGCTTCCGTCCTGAGCGTCAGCGTTCACGGCATCGGACCCTACCCCACCATTGCCATAATTATTCTCTTGGAAGTTCCCGCTGGCCTCATCAAAGCCGTACTGGTACATCACATCGTGGATGATGTTGTTCCAGTAGAACAGGTTGGTAATGGCAACGTCCTCATTATCGATGGGTTCAAGGGCCGGATCGAACGGAAAATCGAAGTCCAATGAGCTGCCGCCATCAGGACTATGACCCGGTACGTTGTCGTTGTTCCTGTCCTCCGAAGCATAGACGTTGTTGCCTCGCGTAATGGTGAATTCAGCGCCCGGGGTACCATCCGTATCATGCCAGCCGAAAGGGGAGGCGTTCGGTGCAACGGTCCAGGGCGCATTCTCCAGCCCGATCGGACCATGAAGCGGGCTTTCGACCGGCATGCCAAAGACGCGATAATCGCTCGGGGCCGCAGGATGCTCATCCTCCTCATCCGGATGGAAGGCACAATTGACCACCCAATCGTTCCGGTCCAATTCACGACCGTCATTGGCATTAACGCGGATGTTCCACCAGTGCGACCCATCGGGCATATAGATCTCGACGTTCCACACCAGCAGGACCTGGTCATCCACGCGCTGAAGCATCAGTGTACTCCTGGGGTCTTCGGCGCTTCTTCCTTGCGCATCGAAAACGACGTTGCGAGCTTCAGCGCTCCGCTGCACCACCTGCCAATCAGAAAGGCCCAGCCGATCCTTGACCACGCGGAAGGCATCGGCACCGCTCAAGGAGGGTGAAACGTTGACCTTGCCCGGGTCCAGGTCACGCACCACGCGCTCGTTGAACGCCAGCACGCGACCATCGGAGGCCAGGTGTATCGCCACATCCGCGCCGAACACCTCCAGGCCTTGGATGGTCTGTACGAAGAAATGGTGCTCAACGCCATTGTGATCGTCACGGTAGGCGCTTTTTGGGACAAGCTCGATGCTGTTCTCAGCCACACCCATGCGGCCCAATTGTTCCCGGGCCTTCTGCAGCGCCTTTGAACCATCCAATTGTCCCTGAACGGGGATGCAGCAGAGCCCTGCCAGCATGCTAACGATCAACTTGTTCATCACCTTCAACCAGATCTTTCTTTTACAAAGGTCGTACATGCGATGCCCCAAGGCCATACCAGACCTTCTCGATGTAGTGGAGCCCTAAGACGGTCGATCGAACGTCCCTGAGCGCTCCCAGCTAATGAACAAACCCTGCGATCAGGGCAGTTGTTCATTCCGAACAGCGGTCGGAACATTGCCTCCCACATTCGTGAGTATCGGGTCCCGGTCATTCTTTACGCCGGCATATTTCACGTAGCCGGATAAGTTCACATCCGCCCTGTGATAGCCTTGATAGACGGCTGTCGGGATGTTGCCTCCGATCGCTGTAAGGACCACATCACGATCGTTGTTCAAGCCGGCATACTTCACCACGCCATCCTGGAACGTGTTACCTGCCCATAACACCGAGACCGACCCGACGTTCTTCCGTGCGTCCGTCCCATACGTGGGCGTGGCCGGCAAGGTCATGTCCACGCTCAATGCGCTCGTCCCAAGCGCCAACGGAGCAGCGGACATCACACCGAGGTGGTTCCGATGTCTCATGGCCACATAGTAAGAACCCGGAGTTGCACTCAAAATAACTGAGGAGGAGCCGTCCGTACCGACCACATCGCCATCACGTTGCAGCAGGGCAGATCGAGTGGAAACGACCGTCGTCGGTGATCCCGCATCCCGAAGTTCCAGCAGCACCCAATCAACGATGGCATCCGGACCGCTCGGGTCGAACACCCCTCCCAGCACGGATTCTCCTCCTCCATCCCCCGCATGAGCGAAGCCCAAGCTCGTGTATGGCTCGGTGGAAGGGATCAGAGACATGACACGCAGGGAATCATGCATCAGTCCAGCGATCGGATCGAAGGGACCCTCGAGGAAGACCTTCACGTTAAGCGCGACCGCGTTGCCAACCGTGACACAGGCATTCTCCAGCCTGGTGATGACCGGATTGGCGTCCTCGTTGATGATGTCCACGATCTGATCGATGCAGATCTCCGTATCCGTGAGGGACAGGTAATGAACACGGACCAATGGTACATAGGACACCTGCTTGAACAGCGTCGTGTCGAGATAGCTGAGGCCGATGACCTTCGTACCGCCCAGCGTTGAGGTGACACTGATGTCGCCATCCAGCTGCGGGGCCAGGTTCTCCACGCTCTGGATGGTGAGCCCGCTCAAGTCGAATTCGTAGCCAAGGACCTTGCAATCCGGGTTCTTCACGTGTATGTCAACATATTGCTGGGCCGGATTGAAGGCCCCGATCGTCAGATCGACCGTATCCAATGTGCTGGTCCAGCCTCGTGGGAAGTCGCTCCAAGGGTGGTAATGGATCAGATGGCCTTGCTGGTCATGGGCATCCTGTTCCGTGTATGCATTGACCATCAATGCTGCATCCGCCACAGTGATCGCACCATCATCGTCCAGGTCCGTACATGGGGTCACCGGAATATCATCACCGTGGATACCGATGACGTACTCCTGCGCATCCGGCTGGTTGTGAAAGCCATCAGCGTTCAGGTCCCCTGTCTTGGTCGTTCCGGCACACTGACCCGTACAATCCGGGACCGCATCACCATACGCCTGCCCCAAGCAATCAGTAAAAGGCGGACACGATCCAACCACGGAGAACGTGGGCACCCCGCCATTGTTGACGAGGTTGATGCACACCTGCGCATGGTTATTGGAATAATCTGTCTCATGACGACCCAATGCATCCGGAGCGTGTTGCCAGTTGGTCCGCAGCACCAAGGTGTATGTACCAGACGGCACGTCGGTCACGTCGATCCAGTTGCAGGTCGTTCCGGATCCATATTGATCGTAGCAACCCGCACTGATGCCCATGTTACTACATCCGTAGTGCGCCGTACCGTTCGGGCAGCCCACGTCAATGACACAGTACCCGTTCTTGAAGCCGACAGGGATCTTGTTCCCGTTCTGATCGAACAGCACATAATCTGCATATCCCGCATAATGGTTGTGTCCATGGCAGTTGTTGGAATTGAACATCCATGGCTGGGTACTGGGGTTACCGATATAGTAATCGGTCGTCCCCTCATTATCGATACGCGTTGAGAACCTGAGCACGTATCGCTGCCCTAGTTGCTTCACGCATCCTTCAGCCGGAGCACACTGGTCAGTAATGTTCACCGTCTGCATGTTCAAGGAATTCTGCAGGGTGGTGGAATTCATGGTCAGGTCCGGACCATCCGGGCAATTTGGATCACCGAAGGCTACGCAGCAACCGCAATCGACGGTGGCAAGCGGGTCGTAGTTGCACGATCCCGGATCCGTGCATCCGACCGCCGGTCCGTTATAAATGATCTCGAAATTGACCGTGCCTGCACAATCCCCGTTGGCGTCACCAATACGAAGGTGATACAAGGTACCGCCTTCCATATTCCCGGTGATCACTGCCTGAGCTCCACAGCCACCGTCGTTGTCGTCAGCGAACGTAGCTCCCTCAAGATTGTCCTGAACGTTGATGTTGCCGCAGTTGAAGTCATACATCCACAATCGCGTGTCACAACTGTTCGAGCCACAGGTTGTGATCGTATAGGAGCCGCTTTGAGCCGGTGTAAAATCGTACCAGAAATCCAATGATGGGGCAGTATGCACACCGACACCCACCACCACCGCTTCAGTACAACTGTATCCGAGAGGGCAATTGAAGACCACCTGATCACTGCTCCCGTAGTTGCCGGAGCCATAGCCGACCTGGACACCGTCATAGATCACCTCATAGTTCCCGGACGGGCAGCACAGACCATCACCGTACGAATCGTAGATCGTAAAGACCAGGCACAGGTTCTCATTGACGCACACGTTCGTCCCGCTCGAGCCACCACTTGCCAGGATGTTCCCGTTCTGACCGTTGGTCAACTCCCAGGTGATCTCGTTCGGGTAATTGTCCGGGTTGATGATCACCTCCACGTTCTTCAGACCAGCTCCGCAGCTGTAGTCGCAGGATCCATCATCGACGTTGGCCGAGGGGTTGTAATTGTTCGCGACAGGATCGGTGCAACCAAGCACAGGAACGAAATTCTTCACCTCCACATCGTCGATGCAGATATCGCTCCGATAGCCCGTACCCGTTATGCCACGGAATCGCACCGTCAGGTCTGTGCTACCCGCGAACGCCGAGAGCGGCACCAACGCCTGCTGCCAGTTCGACCCCTGGTTGCCACTGACCGACCACACATTCGAACTGATCGATCCCGCATCATCAATATCCACATGCAACGAGCCCATATCCGCTCCGTTCATGTGGTACCAGAAGATCAGGTACGGACCCGTAAGCCCGGAGATGTCCTGACACGGGGCTTCGATGATCGCCGTCTTGTTCGGAAAGTTCGGGGACGTAGCTTCCACATAAAGGTAAAGCCCCCCATTCGTGCCGGACGTGTGGTCAGCATTGGGCCCCGTACTGCTCGATGGAGTACCTGCGTTCTCGACCCACCAGTCCAGATCATCTCCTCCAAGGTTCGACCATCCCGCGGGAAGCGTACCAAGGGTTGTCCCCGAACCGGTCGTCCCTGAGGACATCCCATCAGCGTAGGGAGGAATATTGGGGCACTGGGCGAGTAAGACACCTGTCCATAATAACGGCAAACAAGACAAGGTATGCAGGTTCATCTATTCGTGGTTTAGTTCAATAAGCCGGGTTCGGAACCCAAATTACAACCGTGGGAAGCCGTCTGCAAGCCCAGGTCAAGGCAATTGCTCGTTCCTCACAGCCGTGGGGACCGATCCGCCGATGTTTTGGAGAAGGCGGTCACGATCGTTGGCTGCGCCAGCATATTTGGTGACGCCGTTCATATCGACATCTTCCTGTCTGTATCCCATCAAGGTAGCCGTCGGGATCGCCCCGCCGATGGCTTGCAAGATCTCATCCCGATCGTTATTGATACCGGCATATTTCAGGTGCGCATCAGACAAGGTGTTCCCTGACCACATGGCCAGAAAGGGACCCACCGTTCGTTGGGCATTGTTCCCATAGGTCATCGTGGAGCCATCCGTAAAGTCCACCCGATCCGGCGCGAGCCCCACGCGCACAACTTCCTGGGTCATAACGCCCAGGTGGTTCCTATGGCGGACGACTACATGATAGGCCCCCATCGGGGCCCTAAAGCTCGGAAGGGACACGCCATCCGTGTCGACCACATCCCCATCACGCTGCACCAAGGCACATCGCGCGGACAAGACGTTCGCCGGATCCGAGGCCGATCTCAGTTCCACCACGACCCAATCGACAATGGCATCAGGTCCGGTGACCTGCAATACCGGTGCATCCACTGTTTCTCCACCACCACCGGGCAGGTTGAAGCCCAGGGCGGTGTATGGTTCCTGGGCAGGTATCAGGGCGCTCTGTCTCAAACCATCGTTCATCAGGCCTGTTTGCCCATCCAACGGTCCATCAAGCAGGATCTTCAGATCCACAAACGTCCGCGGCCGGACAACGAACAGCCCGAAATCATAATCGGTAATGATCACATTCCCGCTCGGGAAATAAGGATACACGCTCCATGCACCATCATACCCGGCCGCATTGTTCGGGCCGTAGGTATCGAACCAACCGACCTCCGATAGCGTGGCATTGGGCAGGTCCAACGTATCCATGATCTGCAGGCCGGAAGAGTAGTTCGCCTGATAGACGTAGCCATGGTGCGTGTACATATTGTGATCGGTACTGGCTTTCGAACCGAGGTGCGCTCCGAGCAGCAATGGAGCATCCAGATCGCTCACATCGAAGATCAACGTACGCGTGTTGTTGCCGTAAAAATTCTCATCCCCTTCATCCCCTAAAAGAAAGTACCGATGATCCTCTGTAAGCCAACCCTGATGACCGATCCGGGCGTTCGGCCAACTGATCGTGGCCAGTTGTTCCGCATCGGTAGGGTCCGTGACATCCACGATGGTCAACCGATCCGGGTTGGCGGAATGACAATTGAAGCAGATCTGTTTGCCTTGATGGTCAGGATCCGGGCCCTGGTAGGTGACGCATTGCGCATCGTGGATATAGCCGTCCAGGTCATAACAGCCGACCAATGACGGGGACTGGGGTGTGGAGACGTCGTACATGTACAAACCCCCGGAGCACTGACCGGAACCCACGACATAAGCGATCGCCGCTTCCTCGTCCATGACCATGTTGTGGGCATTCCCGAAGAGTGCGGAGTGCGCATCCTCGGTGAAGGTCACAGGTGGCACCGTAACGTTCCTCAACCGCTTCAGATCGAAGACCTGAAGCCCATGTCCGGAGGCCTCACTGACAATGAACGCATGATCCGCATGGACTTTGATGTCCCGCCACACGCTGTTCGATGTGTGTGTCGGCAATGAACCGATACGCACAGGAGCGATGGGGTCCGTGATATCCACGAACACGGTCCCATCCTTCGCACCGACCAATGCATATTCGCGCTGGGTCATGGGGTCGACCCAACCCCAACAATCGTTCACCCATTTGCTCGTGCCGGATACACCAAGGTCGCCTGGCGACAGCACGGACATGAGGTCCACATCCTGACAGGCGTAAATACCCGCAGAACCATTGATGCAGAGGGTCTGTGCGTTCGCGCTCTGAAGCGAACAGAACGGAAGGCCCAGCAATAGGATGATGGCGAGGCCGCTCCTGGCTTCGGTGCCCAGCGCCACCGGTCAGTGTTTGATGATCCGCTGCTGGACCAGTTCACCATCGCGTTCCAACTGGACCAGGTACGCGCCCTTTGAAAGACCATACAGATCGAACCGCTCGACACGGTCCGAAGCACCCGACCCGAACGAACGTTGCATCACCAGCCTACCGGCAGGGTCCAAGATCCGCAATTCAGCCTGCTGCACGTCACGCATGGTGAACGAAACGGTCAACGGACCATTGGTCGGGTTCGGGACGACCTCGAGCACTGCTTCGACGATCGCAGCTTCCGCCACCGTGGTCGGCAGGCCATAGATGATACCGGTCTGGTCGAAACTGTTCAAGGAAACATAGTAGTCACCATTGTTCATCGGGTCCCCCGTCCAATCGTCGTTCACGATCGCAAAGGAGCTGGTCCCATTGACCACCGGGATCGTGAACAACGTGA
>JAGQVN010000187.1 GCA_020437905.1 Flavobacteriales bacterium | reverse complement strand
TACATCCAGTTCGAATGGCTGGGTGGATGGGAGTACTTCTGGGCGATAGACGACCTGGCACTTAGCCCGATCCCTGACTACGAGCGCATCCTCGATTTCGCCTACCTCTCCCACTATGGGTTCGGTCTGGAATACGGTCGCGTACCCCGCGGACAACTGATGTCCGATTTCATCCTCGGCGGTCAGCTCAGGAACTTCGGAGGTCAGGCCAAGACCAACGTGGTCATGACCTGCGACGTGGTGGGGCCCCTTGGCACCAGCGTGTTCAGTGCGTCCGAGACGTTCGCCACCTTGAACCCCGGCGACACGGTGGTCATGGAGCAGCTCGCAACGCTGCCCGCGATGCTGGACGAAGGCATCTACACTGCCACCCTGTCCGTGTCCTCCGACCAGAACGGATTGGAGACGGACCTTTCCAATGACACCATCGTACGGACCTTTGCCTTGGAGGACTTCCTTTACAGCCTTGACGGCATCGACGTGCATGGCGGCATGACCACGCTCAGCTCGATCGGGACGGCTTCGTTCTTGAACAGCTCTGATGGGGTGTTCTGCCTGACGAACTACCCGATCACCCAACAGACCACCGTTTACGCCATGGATGTGCTGATCACCGCCGGCAGCGTACCTGGTGCTCTGATCTCTGCAAGCATCCACGACTCACTGGCCGTGATCGACAATGACGACATCAGCAGCCCCATCTACTCCACGACCGAGTACACGTTGACCCAGGATGACGTGAACAACGGCTTTGTCCGGATCGTGTTCGACAGCCCGCAGACCCTGGCTCCCGGTCCTTACTACGCCGGCGTCGAGCTGTTCAGCAATGGGAACACCAACGACATCTCCGTGATCGATGATGTCACGGTTCCGCAGCCGGCCCTCGCCAGTGTGATCAATCTGCAGACCGTCACGCCTCCGGGTACCTTCACCAACGGCAATGCCATGGCCATCCGTTTCGTGCTGGACCCCTCCGTGGGTATTGGAGAAGCGGACGAGGTCCCCGGTATGAGCGTGTTCCCCAATCCGACCTTGGACGGTCAGGTGCGCGTGACCACCGAAGGTGCCGAGACCTTCGACCTTCAAGTGACCAACACGCTGGGCGAAGTGGTCCGCACGGGCCGGTTCACCGGCAGCACGATCATCGATCTCAGCGGAGAAGCTGCCGGTGTGTACACCGTGCGCGTGTCGGACGGTGCTCGTAGCAGCGTCCGTCTGGTGGCCCGCCACTGATCGCCATCCGTTACTACCGAGCCCCCGCCCTCCCGGTCCGACCGTGGAGGCCGGGGGCTCGGCCGTTCGGACCCTACCTTCCGGCATGAATTGGGACCTGCGGGGAAAACGAGCACTGGTCACGGGAGGCTCGCGCGGCATCGGACGTGCCATCGTGGACCTCTTCACGGAACTGGGGGCAGAGGTCCTGTTCGTCGCCCGTTCGCCGGAGGCGGACCCACGAGCGCTTACCGTGGACATTTCCGGACCGGATGGTCGTGAACGGTTGGTGAACACCGTCAGCGAACGATGGGATGCTCTAGATGTGCTCGTGAACAATGCCGGTACGAACATTCGAAGACCTTGGGTCGCAATGACCGCGGAGGAACGTGAAGCCGTGCTGGGGCTCAATCTCACGGCACCCACCGAACTGCTCCGTTCGCTCCATGGCTACCTGAGGAATGGTCATGGACCTGCAGTCGTCAATGTGGCTTCTGTTGCCGGGCTTGTTGACGTGGGCTCGGGTGCCGCCTATGCCATGAGCAAGGCAGCTCTGCTCCAGTTCACCCGCAGCCTGGCCGTAGAATGGGCGCCAGACGGCATCCGGGTGAACGCGGTGGCGCCTTGGTACATCCGCACGCCGCTCACTCAGCCCGTGTTGGAGGATCCCACGCGCTTGGAACGGATCCTGGCACGCACCCCCATGCGCCGGGTGGGCGAGCCGCAGGAAGTGGCCGCAGCGGTCGCCTTCCTGGCGATGGATCGCAGCAGTTATATCACCGGACAGTGCCTGGTGGTGGATGGCGGCTTCCTGGCCTGCGGCATATAGGCCCCTGAACGGCGAAAGGCCCCGAAGGGCCTTCCACAGAGCATTCGTCCGAAGGTCATTTCCCCTTGGACTTCTCTTTTCCCATGGCCATGCGCCATTCGTCCATCTTCTCCTTGTTCATCTTCACGTAGGGCT
>JAGQVN010000186.1 GCA_020437905.1 Flavobacteriales bacterium | reverse complement strand
GACTGGTGGCATCGCTTCCAGCCTCCGGTTCGCTCAGGCAGAATGCTCCGATCCTCTCCCCTTTGGCCAATGGCACTAGGTACTTCTGTTTCTGCTCCTCGTTACCGAACGTCTCCAGTCCCCAGCATACCAAGCTGTTGTTCACGCTCATCACCACGCTGCAGCTGGCATCCACCTTACTGATCTCCTCCATAGCCAGCACGTAGCTGACCGTATCCATACCTCCACCACCATAGGCGGGATCCACCATCATCCCCAGGAAACCAAGCTCCCCGAGCTGCTTGATCTCGCCCGCCGGGAACCGCTGTTCGCGGTCCCGTTCGATCACCCCGGGCTTAAGGACGTTCTGGGCAAAGTCGCGAGCGGCATCACGCACGGCGAGCTGCTCTTCGGTCAAGTCGAATGACATCATCTGGTCCGTCAACACTTCCATGGTCGCTCCGGTTCGAAGAAGCCCAAAGGTAGGGGATACCTTTACCCGATGCACGTAGTCACGGACCCTCCTGAACGCCATCGGGTATTGGGCATGATGTCCGGCAGTTCGCTGGATGGTGTGGACTTGGCGTTGGTGGTGTTCGAGCGGCTCGGTGAGCGCTGGTCGCATCGCGTGGAGGACTGCCGGACAGTGGCATACTCCGCCGCAACGCGGACGCGGCTCCTGAAGCTCATGGATGGCAGTGCACACGAACTGGCTCGCTGCGATCGCGACCTGGGTGTATCGCTGGGGTCGATGGCTTCGGAGTTCCTTGCCGGCCGAAAGGTGGACCTGATCACGAGCCATGGACACACCATCTTTCACGCACCCGACGAAGGATGGACATGCCAGATCGGCCATGGTGCCTGGATCGCTGCATCTTCGGGCGTGGATGTGGTGTGTGACCTGAGGACCATGGACATGGCCCACGGCGGACAAGGCGCTCCCCTGGTCCCGTTCGGCGAACGATCCCTATACCCTGACCATCAGGTCTTCCTGAACCTTGGTGGCATCGCCAACCTATCGATGCACGGCAGGGAACCGGTCGCATTCGATGTCTGTATCTGCAACCAGGCCCTCAACGACCTGGCAGGATCCCTCGGTCAAGAGTATGACGCCGGGGGGGCAGTGGCGCGTCAAGGTTCGCTCGATCGTGGCCTGTTGGAAGAGCTGAACAGCGAAGCTTTCCTACACAAGCCACCTCCGCGTTCCCTGGGTCGGGAATGGTACACTACCCGAATGCGTCCGCTCCTGTTCGGACCCGGCATTCGGACCGAGGACGCACTGCGGACCGTTACAGAGCACATCGCCACCGCCATTTCCGAAGCAGTTCCCTCAGGTGGCACGGATGACATCCTATGTACGGGTGGTGGGGCGTTCAACACGTTCCTGATGGAGCGCATCACGGAACTGGTCTCGAGGCCCATCGTCGTTCCGGGCCCGGAGGTGGTCTCGTACAAGGAAGCCATCATCTTTGCCTTTCTCGGTTTGATGCGCAAGCTCGGCCGGCGGAACGTGCTGGCCGATACCACCGGAGCACACCGGAGCTCGGTGGGCGGAGCGCTTTACTCAGCCAATTAACATAGGAGGCTTGAAGAAGCGCTCACCGGACGCGGTGCATGTGCAGGAACAGGTCACCTACCTTTGGCGCCGGCCCATCGGAACAAGTCATGAAGGATGCCCTGAGGAAGTTCGAAGAGCGTGCTCCGGAGATCGTGCTTGAGTGGAACGACGCACCGTCAGGTGCTCGTGGATGGGTGGTCATCAACAGCCTCCGGGGCGGTGCAGCGGGTGGAGGCACCCGGATGCGAAAGGGACTTGACCGACGCGAAGTGGAAAGCCTCGCGAAGACCATGGAGGTGAAGTTCACCGTGAGCGGTCCATCCATCGGGGGTGCGAAGAGCGGCATCGACTTCGACCCGAAGGACCCCCGTAAACAGGAAGTGCTGGAACGTTGGTACCAGGCTGTCACCCCATTGTTGAAGAACTATTATGGAACGGGTGGCGACCTGAACGTGGATGAGCTGCACGAGGTGATCCCGATCACCGAGCGGTACGGATTGCTGCATCCCCAGGAGGGCGTGGTGAACGGGCACCTTCATGGGGACAAAGCCGCCAAGGTGAAGGCGATCGGTCAGTTGCGCACCGGCGTGTGCAAGATGGTTGAACATCCCGAGTACACGCCGGTAAGCGGGAAATACGCCGTGGCCGACATGATCACTGGTTGGGGCGTTGCTGAAAGTGTTCGACACTACTATTCCATCTACGGGGGGGACCTGAAGGGAAAGCGCGTGCTGGTCCAGGGTTGGGGAAATGTCGCATCCGCTGCAGGCTACTACTTGAGCAGGGAGGGAGCCCTGGTCGTGGGGGTCATCGACAAGCAGGGCGGTATCCTCGCACCGCAAGGGCTAGACGAACAAGCGGTCACCGGACTGTTCATCGCAAAGGCCGGGAACAGCTTGCATACCCCTGATCTGAAAAGCTTCGAAGAGGTCAACAGCGCCATCTGGGACCTGGGTGCCGATGTGTTCCTTCCCTGCGCGGCCAGCCGCCTGGTGACACGTGACCAGGTCGATCGCCTGTGCGCAAGCGGACTGGAAGTGATCTCCAGCGGCGCCAACGTTCCTTTCGCAGACCCCGAGATCTTTTATGGACCCATCGCCGAGCACGCGGACAGCAAGGTGAGCGTGATCCCGGACTTTATCGCCAATTGCGGCATGGCGCGGGTCTTTGCCTATTGCATGACCCCCGATGCGGAACTGACGGACAAGGCGATCTTCGAGGATGTGAGCGGCATCGTGCGTAAGGCCCTGGAACGCACACATTCCGTCAACAATGGACCCACACACCTGACACGTACCGCCTTCCAGATCGCACTGGAACAGCTGACCTGAAATTATTCGCGGGGATCTCGCGTTGCATAACAACACACCGACCGATGCTGATCGAACTATTCGCCCAAGTGCAGGATGCCACGGACGCCGCCCGACAAATGTTGGAACAGAGCGCGGATGCAGGGTTGACCAGCCCCACGGAGGAGACCATTTCCGTCTGGGAGCTGATCAAGAACGGAGGATGGTACATCATGGGACCGCTGGCGCTTATGAGCGTCATCGCTGTTTACATCATTATCGAACGCGCGCTGGCGATCCGTCGGGCCCTTCGCGATGAAAAGGATTTCATGAACAAGATCCGCGATTACATCCATGAGGGCAAGATCGAATCGGCCCGGAACCTGTGCAGCACTACGAACACGCCGGTGGCGCGCATGCTGGACAAGGGCATCACGCGCATCGGGAAACCGATGAAGGACATCGAGGTGAGCATCGAGAACGCTGGCAAGCTGGAGGTCTATTCCTTGGAGCGTGGGCTCAGTGTGTTGGCCACCATCGCCGGTTCCGCACCCATGATCGGGTTTCTCGGGACCGTCATCGGCATGATCATCACCTTCCACACCATGAAGATCAGCGGGGCCGGTGTGGAACTGGACCAATTGAGCGGAGGCATCATGCAGGCCATGGTCACCACGGTGGCCGGTCTGGTCATCGGCATCATCGCCTACGTTTCATACAACACCTTGGTGGCCCGGGTGAACAAAGTGGTCCAGAACATGGAAGCCCAGACGATCGCGTTCATGGACGTATTGGAGGCACCCGCCAAATAAGCGATCATGGGACTGCGCAGCACGCACAAGGTCGACCCCGCCTTCAACATGAGCTCCATGACGGACCTCGTGTTCCTGCTCTTGATCTTCTTCGTGATCGTGAGCACGCTGGTAAGCCCTTATGCGCTTCCGGTCGATCTTCCCAAGAGCGCCAATAAGACCAAGGAGAAACCCAAGGTGGCGGTGAGGATCGATGCCGAGCAGCATTTCTCGGTGAACAATCGCATGATCGAACCATTGGACCTGGAGGGTGTACTGAAGGATGAGATGAAGTTGCACCAGGAGGACCAGGCCGTGGTGTTGCACGTGGACCAGCAGGTACCGACCGGTGTCACCGTGGGTGTGTTGGACATCGCCAAGCGCAACAAGTGGAAGATCATCCTGGCCACCAAACCGGAATGACCTACGCATACGAACGGAAGGACCGCAACGCCGGCGTGATCGGGACGATCGTCGTCCACGCCTTGCTCATCCTGCTGTTCCTTTTCTTCGGGCTCACCCAGCCGGTGCCCTTGCCGGAAGAGACTGGCGTGGAGATCGCCATGGCCGACTACGGCACCAGCGATGTCGGGAGCGGGAGCGTGGAAACACCTGACCCCGGTCCGCAGGAGTCCGCCTCGGCTTCACCCGCCAGCAGCGACGATCCGGAGGTGCCGGAGGAGGTCGCCACCCAGGAGGACAGTCCCGTGGAACAAGTGAAACCCAAGGAGACCAAACCCAAGCCGACCACAAAGCACGAGGAGAACGTCAAGGAGGAGGAGAAGCCTCGGGAGGTGAGCGATCGGCTCTCGAACGCGTTGAATTCCTGGGGAAGCGGGGGCGGGAACAGTGGCGATGGTCAGGACGACGCTCCCGGCAACGTGGGGGACCCGGGAGGAAAACCGGATGGTGTGGGCACCTTCCATGGGAACGGTTGGAGCGCCAGCCTTGGCGGTCGTGGCCTGCTGAAAGGCCCGAACATCAGCGACAAACCGGTCGAGAGCGGTAAGGTGGTGCTGAACATCTTCGTGGACCGCTTGGGAAAAGTGGTGCGCGTGACGCAGAACCTGGACAAGAGCACCACCACCAGTCAGGTGCTCTTCAATATCGCAAAGAAGGCGGCGCTGCAATGCTCATTCAACGCGAAGCCCGATGCGGCCGCTGAACAGCGCGGTGAGATGACATTTGTGTTCATCCTCGAGTGACCATGACCTATGCCGAGACCGTGGCGTACCTCTTCGCCCGGTTGCCCATGTTCCAACGGGTGGGCAAGGCGGCGTACAAGGCCGATCTGTCCAATACGCATGCGCTCATGGAACTCCTGGACCACCCGGAACGTGGTCTGAAGTGCATCCATGTGGCAGGGACCAATGGCAAGGGCAGCACCTGCCATTTCATCGCCAGTATCCTTCAGGAGGCGGGTTACTCCGTCGGGTTGCATACCTCACCGCACCTCAAGGACCTGCGCGAACGGTTCCGCCTGAACGGGGAGCTTGTGGATCAACAAGCTGTGATCGATTTCGTGGAGCGTAACCGGGAAACCTTCGAGCCGGTCCAGCCCTCCTTCTTTGAATGGGGAGTCGCCTTCGCTTTGGACCTGTTCCGCGAAAGACAGGTGGATATCGCGGTGCTTGAGACGGGCATGGGCGGGCGCTTGGACAGCACCAACGTGGTGGTGCCCGAGGTATCGGTGATCACGAGCATCGGCCTGGACCACATGGAATTCCTGGGCAGGGACCTGCCCAGCATCGCCCGGGAAAAGGCCGGGATCATCAAACCCGGGGTCCCGCTCGTCCTTGGACCTGTTGCGGATGAAGCGCGCGACGTGATCTTCGACGTGGCATGTCAAAAAGGTTCGGTCGTACACGAGGTCCAGGACCCCGGTGTTCCACCCCATCCTGTTGGACTCGCAGGGGAACACCAACGGATCAATGCCGCATTGGCCTGTGCCACGGTCGACGTGCTGAACGACCGGGGTTGGTCGCTGCGAAAGGAGGATGTGAGGAACGGCTGTCGGAACGTGGTCGGGAATACCGGCATACGAGGAAGATGGGAGGTGCTCAGTGAGAAACCGAGGGTCATTGCCGACGTGGCCCACAACGTTGACGGAATGCGCATGCTCCTGACCAACCTGTGCAGCATACCGCACCAGGAGCTCCACATCGTGTTGGGCATGGTGAACGACAAGGACATTGGTGCGATGCTTGAGCTGCTACCTGCGGCTGCGCACTACTACTTCTGCAAGGCGGATATTCCGCGCGGTTTGGATGTCGGCACCTTATACGGGCTAGCTACGGACCGGGGCCTCAACGGAAAGGTCCATGCCTCGGTGAAGGATGCGCGTGATGCAGCTGTGGCTGCAGCTGATGGCGCGGACCTGGTGTTGATCACAGGCAGCGTCTTCGTGGTGGCCGAAGCCTTGTGATCCGAGCATCGTGCCAGCAAGGTCCTGCCCTTAGGGGGAAGGAGGGGCCGCCATGCGTCATGTAGAAGCCCCGAGGCATGGTCCCGGGGCTTCGGTGGGACATACTGGATTCGAACCAGTGACCTCATGCGTGTGAAGCATGGAAATGGCCCTTTCGTGTGGTGATCCTGAATGTCCATCTACTTTACCAATCGCGAATAAAACAAGCTGGACAGGCAAAGTAGAGGCTCCATTCGTTTTCCTATTGTTTGCCCGTAGATTTACCCCATCATTTACCCCGACCCCCATGGCAGGTGCAAGTATCAACCTCAACCCCAAGGCAAAGGCCGAAGGCTTCACCGCCCGGTTCGTGTGCCTCAAAGGGAAGACCAT
>JAGQVN010000185.1 GCA_020437905.1 Flavobacteriales bacterium | reverse complement strand
TTGCTCTTGTCGGAGACGTCCAGTACGACCAGTTTTCCGGGCGTACCAGGATCTGGCGGGAAGCCCGGCTGCCCCTCCAGGATCAGGTAGGCCCGATCGCCGGCGGCCTCCACGGCCGCAGGAAAGCCTCCCGTGTTGTAGGTGCCGGCGGTCACCGGTGCCGAAGGCGTGCTCACGTCCACGATGTATAGGATGGAACCGGATACCAGGTAGGCATGGCCGTCCGCGACGGATACGTAGTCGGGCCCCGGTGCGGGAAAGGTGATGCTGCCGACCTGGGTGGGTGAACCGGGCGTGGAGATGTCGATCACGCGCAGGTCCTCACTTCCATCATCGGCCACATAGGCGAGGCCGCCGTCCACGACGATGGACCGGGGCAACGTGCCGATGGGCAGCGAGGCCATCTGGGAGAGGCACGAAAGATCGTTGCCGTACGCGGGCGGCACATTGCCCGCGCCCAATAGGGTGCCGGCTCCCACGCCACTCACCGTCTTCGCATGCATGGCATAGGGCACGCTCAGCAACTGCTGCGTACCCACACTGGTGTAGCTGCTGCCTCCGGACGGGTCCAGGCCCACCTCCAGGAAGTAGGGGCCTGCGCTCCAGTCGATGGCCGCGAAGGTGCCCGTGGTTGGCGTTCCGTTGCCGACCTCCACGCTGAAGAGGCCAAGCTCATTCGTGGTGGGGCTGTGCGTTTCGGCATAGACCACCGTGCCACCGGCCGTGGTCTGATGCAATTGGAACTGCACCCCGATGGCGGTGTTCGCCAGGGCATCACCACCAGCATCGCGGGCCACGGCCTGGTAGCTGAATGCCTCAGGGGTCTGGGCTAAAAGAGAGACGGTTGCGGCGAGGGCCGCAAGCAAGGCTGTATAGCGCATAGGGATTGGTTTTCGGATCGGTAAGGTACCGGATCACGAAAACATGAGGTCAGGCTGAAGCCCCGCCGGCGAACGACCAACAAGGTGGCCTGACCCACCACCATGCGGTGGCGTTCACCACACACCTCGCATCTCCTGCATCACTTGCTGGCCTCCGCTTCCAACACGGCCTTCAGCTCCTGCAGCAGCGCGGCATTGGCCTCGATCTGCTCCTGCTGTGTCCGGTGGTCGGTCTTCAACTGGTCGTTGTCGGCTTGCAGCCGGTCGTTCTCCGCCTTCAGCTCCTTCACTGCATTGATCAGCAAAAAGGTGTACG
Source organism: Flavobacteriales bacterium (assembly GCA_020437905.1). Taxonomy (GTDB): domain Bacteria; phylum Bacteroidota; class Bacteroidia; order Flavobacteriales_F; family PHOS-HE28; genus PHOS-HE28. The sequence continues at coordinate 3,153 of JAGQVN010000185.1, read as the reverse complement.
CCTGGTTGTTCACTTCGCGCAGGTCGCTGATGTCACCGTGCTCGGTGGTGCTCACCATGTAGGGTGCCAGCTTTTCCAGCTCCTGGGCAATGATGCCCACCTGTTCCCCTTCAGTTTCAAAGGGCGCATCGGCATTGTAGGTGAACACGATCGGGCGCAGGTGGTCGATCACGTTCAGGCCATCGGTGAACAGGCGCTGCTCCGTCTTGATGCGCGAATCGCTGAACACGCCCCAGCTGCCGGTGCTGTTGTTGGCGGTGCCGTTCACGCTGAGCTTGGCCGAGGGGGACGGTGTGCTGATGCCGATGTTCCCATTGGCGATGATGGCCATGCGCGCATCGGTGAAATTGGAGCCGGTATAGAAGCGCAGGTGATCGTTGCCCCACGTTCCGCCCGTGATGGCTTGCTTGGCCGATGAGTTCTCCCCGAACACCAGGGCCACCTCGGAAGGAGCGCCGATGCTGCCCGATTGGTTCGCATTGTCCAGGAAGAGGCCTGTTTTCTGGGCCAGGGTCGCGGCTGGACCTGCATTGACCCGAGTTTGCAACTTGAACGCAGGGTCCGCCAGCCCGATGCCGACATGGCCAGAACCCTTCACGAAAAGAATGTGCTGCTTGAGGAACGCGGTTGCATCATCGATCACCGATGAGAACGAGATCCCATCACTGATCTTTTCAAGGAACATCACCTTTTCGTTGACCGGCGCATCGCTCTCCTCGAAATAGATGCGCGGTGTGTTGTCCGTGATCTTCAGCCCCCGGCCGAACGCGCTCGAACCCGTATTGGCCCCATTGCTGATGTGCATGGTGTACTCTGGAGCGTTCGTTCCGATGCCCACATTACCTGTGTTCCCGTTCACCAGATCGTCACCAATGGAATCCCATTGGGCGGGTTGATGGATGATCGTACCTGATGCGGGATCCAGCAGCACATGCGAAGGGCATGATAGTCTGACCACGTTCACACCGACCGCAGCACAACCCACGTATGCATATCCTGCTTGATGAACGACCGAGTAAGTACCTCCGAGTAGGTGGTGGATCAGCAGAATACTGGGCGAGGAAGGCTCGCTGATGTCCACCAGGTACAGATCATCAGTTGTGCGTGGGATAACAAGTGCGATATCCCCAACGAGCTCAACGGCCAAGGCCTCAGTGATGGAAAGTGTACTCACCACCACCGGGGCGCTGCCATCACTTATATCGATCACGACCAGTTCATCGCCTCCATTATGTGCCAAATACAGCAGATCTCCTTTCAGGTCGATGTCCGAGAAACTACCTGGTCCGATGGCAGTCGTGGACAACAGGACCGGTGATGTCCTGTCAGAGATATCATAGATGAACAGTTCACCCGCATTGCTGAACGTGTACAGCGTATTGTTCCTGACGGCCAGCGAATAACCATTGACAGGTATGTTGTGGACCACGACTGGTGGGAGGATCGGGTCGGATATGTCGATGATGAATAGCCCGCTAATCGCTGATATCACATACGCATACGCATTATCGGCAACGATCTTTCGCAGGTTCCCAACGGAGGTGAGCAAAACGCTGGACACAGGAAAGGGCGCGGTGGGGTCGGAAATATTCAACACGCTCAGATTGCCGTTGCTATTGCCGATACAGAACGCATGATCTCCGGACACCGCCACGTCTTGCACCCCTATGCCAATGCCAAAGGGGCCAGCTTCACCTACAATGACCGGCGTTGATGGATCGATGAGGTCGGCGATCCTCAATTTTCCAGCATAATAATCGACGAAATAGGCGTAGCGTCCTCGAATATCCGATCCGAACGTGTTGATCGCACCGGGTATTTCAAATACCACGTCCAGACATGCGGTATCCAGCGGGGGAGCGGGAAGCTCACCCAGGATCGCGCTGGCGGGTACCGACGACCAAGTGGCATGGCCATCCATGTCACTGGTCAGCACGCGGCCTTCCGCAGCTGTTCCGTCATCCAGGCGGAACGAACCTGACACATGTAACTGGTCACTGGGCGTTGCTGTTCCGATCCCGATCCGCCTGCCGACCACCGATAGCGTGTCACCGCTCAGAACCCAGTCGCCATCGTCGACCACACTGGCGGTCTTGGCATGCAGGGCGTAGGGTACGCTCACCAATTGCTCGGCACCCACTTTCGTGTAGCTGCTACCGCCTAAGGGGTCAAGACGAACCTCTAGAAAGTATGGACCCGCGCTCCAGTCGATGGTAGCGAACGACCCCGCATTTGGCGTTCCACTGCCGATCTTCAGAGAGAACAGGCCGCGCTCATCGGTCGTGGGGTCATGCGTCTCGGAATAGACGGCCGTACCGGTCAAGGAACCTTGACGGACCTTGAACTCCACACCGATAAGGGCGTTCACAAGGGCGTCACCGTTGGCATCCTGCGCCACGGCCTGGTAATTGAAGGCATCGGGGGCCTGGGCCAGAAGGGTGCCGGTACATAGCACGGCCAGGGCAACAAGGAGATGGGATCGCATCAGGATAAATGGGTTTGTCGGTTCTCGGAACGATCAAGTTAGAAAAGTGCAGGGAACGAATGGTCCGGCAGGGCTGTGAAAGCGAGCGAGTACTGTCCCGGTTGGAGAATAAAGAAGCCCCGGGAACATCCCGGGGCTTTATCGTAGTGCTGATCGATACCCGTGCCGATGGATCTGGAACTACTTCACGGCGGTGATCACAAGAGCACCACCATCGATGTGTCCTTGAGGGTAGCGTTCGGTCATGGATGCGATCACATCAGCCTTCACCTTGGCCACGGATTCGGCGTCCGCCTTGCCCAGTGCCGCCACAAAGGGTGCCGCCACGTCGGTCATCATGTTCCAGTACTCCTCCGGCCCGCTCACGCCGACGGTGCAGGACACCTCTCTTTCAGCCACTTCCTTCAGACCGGCGTTCCGGAACAAACCGGCGATCAGACCGGGCTTGGCGCAGCGGAACATACCAGGAGCTCCCGGGACCGGTGCGGGTAGCTCGATGTGCTTCTTGATGTTCTGCATCATGCAGGTAACCCAAAAGTTCTTCTCGGGTCCGGCCCACACAGCCGTGGCGATGCGGCCACCGGGTTTCAACACGCGGGCCATCTCATGGGCGGCCCGTTGCATGTCCGGGAAGAACATGAAGCCCATCCGACAGCTTACTTCATCAA
>JAGQVN010000184.1 GCA_020437905.1 Flavobacteriales bacterium | reverse complement strand
TATGTGCATGGTAGCAGGGTCCTTGCTCGGGGCGGACGTCCTGGGCCAAACGAGTGTGGAGCGCACCTATTTCGAGAACGGAATGCTGCGCTCCACACAGTACGTTGCCGCCGGTGCGCTCCATTTCATACACTACTATGAGAATGGTAAGGTGCGTGAAATGGGGAGCTATCGCAACGGGTCGCCGGATGGTCCCTGGAGGCAGTTCGATGCGAGCGGGGCCTTGACCGCCCGGGTCCGTTTCCAAAAAGGTAGGCCGGTCGGAGAATCCGATCTATACCTGGCGGATCGCAACTTGTCGGGAAAGCTCTACTATCAGGAAGGGGCGCTGCGCAAGGCGGAAATGCGGAACGCGCTCGGTGAACTCGTCGCTACAAAGGACTATTAGGATGAGGTGTCGGACAGGGTCCCTGTGACGGCTTCAATCCTCGTCCCCTTCCTCTTCGGTCTCGTCCTCGTCCTCATCCTCATCCTCATCCTCATCCTCTTCCTCTTCGTCGTCATCCCCGCTGTTGTCGTCCTCGACGCCATCCATGTCATCGCCCAGGTCGTCATCCTCGTCGATGTCATCCCTATCGCCTTCATCGGTATCGTCCTGCTCCAGGTAATCCTCGATCTCCTGCCGGCTTTCCGAATTGATCTTGATCAGGTAGATCGCCTCCTCGGTCTTGAGCTCGATCACGCGAAGGGTTTCGCCTTTCGCGGTGGGAACGCTCCTGATGTGCGACTGGTCGATCCCGTCAGGATACTGTTCCTGAAGGAGTTCCTTGAGCGCGTCGGTAAGGGTGTTGAACGAACGGATCAGGCGTTGCATGGGCTGGGTCGTCACATGTCCAATACATAGGCGAACAGGAGCGGTGCCACGATGGTCGCGTCGCTCTCGATGATGAACTTGGGCGTATCGATGTCCAGTTTCCCCCAAGTGATCTTTTCATTCGGCACCGCACCACTGTAGCTTCCATAGCTCGTGGTGCTGTCGCTGATCTGGCAGAAGTAGCTCCAGAAAGGGACCTGTTCACGTTGCAGGTCCTGATGCAGCATGGGCACCACGCAGATGGGGAAATCACCGGCAATACCACCTCCGATCTGGAAGAACCCGATGCCTTCGGTACCGGCTTCCCGGGTATACCAATCCGCCAGCCACATCATGTACTCGATCCCGCTTTTCATCATTCCCGGCTCACAATCGTCCACCAGGCAGTGCGCAGCGAAGATGTTCCCAAGCGTGCTGTCCTCCCACCCGGGCACCACCATGGGTAGGTCCTTTTCGGCTGCGGCGACCATCCAGCTGTCCCTGGGGTCGATCTGGTAATACTGCTCCAGCACGCCGCTGCGGATCATCTCGTAGAAATACTGGTGCGGGAAACGGCGCGTACCGGACGCACGGTCACTTTTCCAGAGGTCCACCACATGCTTCTCCAACCGGCGAAACGCTTCCTCCTCCGGGATGCAGGTATCCGTGACACGGTTCATGCCACGATCCAATAGCGCACGTTCCTCCTTGGGGGTCAGGTCCCGGTAGTGGGGTACCCGTTCATAGTGATCATGCGCAACGAGGTTCATTACGTCCTCCTCCAGGTTGGCACCGGTACAACTGATGATGTGCACCTTGTCCTGACGGATCATCTCTGCCAGGATGCGTCCCAGTTCACCTGTGCTCATGGCCCCGGCGAGCGTAACCATCATCTTCCGGTCTTTGTCCAGGTGCTGTTTGTACCCCTTGCCGGCATCCATCAACGCCGCAGCATTGAAATGCCGGTAGTGGCGTTCCATGAATGTGGATATCGGTCGCTGCGTGCTTGCCATGTTCAGGGGTCGAATATAGATGCGCTGGACATTAATGCGCATCGCGACCGATACCCTGCCAGGTTCGTCGACCTTTCACGGAGCCGGCAGGTATCCCAGGAGCTGCAGCATCCTTTCCGAGGTCTGTTCCGGGGCGAAGATGGTGTCGGTAAGGCTTCCGTCCGGGGCACGATCGAGCAACACGTGCTTGGGCTTCGGTATCAGGCAGTGCTGGATTCCGCCGAAACCGCCCAGGGTGTCCTGGTATGCGCCGGTATTGAAGAACGCGAGATACTGTTTCCGTTCTTCCGAATACTTCGGCAGGTAGATCGCGTTGATGTGCTGCTCGCTGTTGTAATAGTCGTCACTGTCGCAGGTCATCCCGCCGAGGAACACCCTTTCGTAATCATCCAGCCAGTTGTTCACAGGCAACATGATGAAGCGTTTGCTGATGGCCCAGGTATCGGGCAGGGTGGTCATGAACGAGCCGTCGATCATGTTCCAGCGCTCCTTGTCGTTCTGCTTCTTCTGGTAGAGGATGCTGAACAGGGTGACACCGCTGTCGCTCACCGTGAAACTGCCGAACTCACTGAACAGGTGTGGGTCGGTGACCCGGTTCTCGCTGCAGATATCCTTTATCCGTCCTACGATCTCACCGATCATGTACTCCGTATCGAACCCGAAATTGAGACTGTTCGAGATGGGCAGCCCGCCACCGATATCCAGGGTGTCAAGCGTGGGACACAACTTTTTCAGATCGCAGTACACGTTCACACACTTGGTAAGCTCGTTCCAGTAGTACGCTGTATCGCTGATCCCGGTGTTGATGAAAAAGTGCATCAGCTTCAGCCTGAACTTGCTGTGCTTGCTGATGTTGCTCATGTAGAACGGGATGATGTCCTTGTAACCGATACCCAGCCTGCTGGTATAGAACTCGAACTTGGGGGCCTCTTCCGCAGCGATGCGCATGCCGATCTCACACGGCCGATCGATCGCCTCGTCCAGCTTGTGAAGCTCCTCCATGTTATCGATGATGGGGATCACGCGGATGCCCCGCGCCACCAACTTCGCGATCTTGCGGATGTACCGATCATCCTTGAAGCCGTTGCACAGGATGGTCGCATCGGGCTTCATCTGCCCGCGGTCCAGAAGCAGTTCCACCATGTCGATGTCATAGGCGCTGCTGGTCTCCAGGTCCACGTCGCTCTTCAGCACCTGGCCGATCACGTAACTGAAATGATTGCTCTTGGTGCAGTAGAAGTACTTGTAGCTGCCCTGATAACCGTGTTCTTGGATCGCTTTGGCGAAGCAGCTGCGTGCCAGCTCGATCTTCTCTCCGATCTTGGGCAGGTACGTGATCCGCAATGGAGTACCGTGTTTCTCGATCAGCGGGACCAGATCGATGCCGTTCCAGGTCAATCGATCGCCGTTGAGCGCGAACTCGTTCTTCGGGAAATCGAAGGTCTGTTCGATCAGGTCGATGTAGCGCGTCTTCATCCGTGCTCGCGGGAAACCATCAAGCAGCAAGGTGGCGGTCCAAGGCGCCAGGCCATGAGATCGGTGCGTGCCATTCGTTGCAGTTCATGCCCCATCGGTCGTTCGGGGTGGGGCTAAAAGTACCTCGCATCCCGATGGAAGCAACATGGGTCACAACCACCTTCGGTGTTTCAACCAGAACACCATTCCCACGACCAGGAGCGCCATGGTCCCCAGGACAATGAAATAACCGTTGTGGGCTTTCAGCTCAGGCATGTATTCGAAGTTCATCCCATACAGGCCTGCGATGAACGTGAGCGGTATGAAGATGAAGCTGATCACAGCGAGCAGTTTCATGACCTGACCCATGCGCAGGTTCAGCATCGCGTGGTACGTATTCTCCAGGCTCGAGAGCATATCACGCATCGTACCGATGGTCTCTGCGATGTACACGGTATGATCCTGCAGGTCGTTGATGAACCGTTTTGTCGATCCAAGGATAAGGGGGTGCTCCATCGTGTTCAACCTGCCGGCCAGTTCCCGCGTGGGTGTCACGTAGCGACCCATGAGGATCAATTGCTCGCGCAGCTCCTGGATGGCGAACAGGTCCTCCTCGGCAGGATGCCTGGTGATCTTGTTCTCCATGGCGGATATCCGATCTCCCAGTTCATCAAGCACGGAGAAATAATTGTCGACGATGACGTCCAGCAGGGCGTATAGCAGATAGTCGGCCTTGGAACGTCTCGCCCTGCCCAATCCAGCGCGAAGGCGCTCCCGTACTGGGTCGAGCACATCTCCCGGACGCTCCTGAAAAGAGATCAAGTAGCCCGGTCCCAGAACGAAACTGATCTGTTCCGCATCCACGGCCTGATCGATCTTGTCGTACCTGAGCATCTTGACCACCACGAACAGGTTGTTCGGGAACTCCTCGGCCTTGGGCCGGTGATCGAAGTTCAGGACATCCTCCAGGAGCAGCGGGTGCAGGTCGAAGCGTTGACCGATGGCGGCAAGCAACTCGTGATTATCGGTGCCGTCCAGGTCGATCCAGCTGACGAAGTGCTGGGGGTCGGGCTGCTCGAAACGGCTCATGTCGGGGATCTCCCCTTCCATGATGTCCGTGACCCCGAAAGTGATCAGCCGTGCACTTGCCGCGTGGTGTCCTGGCTCTCCTACACCGATGAGGGTGCCGGGAGGAAGTCCTCGTTTCTCAGACCTTTTCCTGACCTTTTTCATCGGCCTCGGGAGTTCCTTTGTAGACCAAGGTTCGGTGCGGGTAAGGGATCTCGATCCCTTCGCGGTCGAAACGCAGTTTGATGCTGCGGTTCAACTCGAAGTGCATCTCGCGTGCGGTCATCGGGTCCTTCGCCCAGACCCAGGCACGCAGGATCAATGCCGAGTCGGCCACCTGGACCAAGCGGACCATCACCTTGTCCTGACCGCGGTCCTTTTCCTCCTGGGTCCGTTTATCCAGGCACTGTGGATGTCTTCCGGCTTCGTCGCGCATGATCCGCATGGCTTTGTCCAGGTCGGATGTGTAATCGATCCCGAATTCCACGAACTGACAGGTGGACTCGTCCACGATGGTGCTGTTCACAAGGATCTGGTCGCTGATCAGCGCGTTCGGGATGATGACCCTCCGGTTCTCGAAGGACAGGATCACGGTATGCCGCAGCGTGATGTCCTCGACCGTTCCCCGATGTCCGGCGACCTCGAGCATGTCGCCCACCCGGAAGGGTTTGAACCCGACGATGAACACGCCACTGATGATGTTGCTGAACGCACTTTGAGTGGCCAGGCCCAGGATCGCGACGAGTATGCCCGCACCCGCGAACAGGGTCACTGCCACATGCTTGATGCTGGGGATGCTGTACACAATGCTAGCGAAGGCGAGCAGCCCCACAATGAATCGGGTACCGTTCCGGAGGAAGCGATAGCGCGTCATGTCCTCCCGGCCGACCACCCGCTGACGCTTCAAGTTGCGGCGCAACAGATAGCGGATCACCCGTTCTAGGATGAACGCACCCAGCACGATCAGAACGATCTTGCCCAGCAATAACAGGTTGAAGCCCAACTTTTCCAGCAAGGTGGGGATCTCCTCGCCCACGGAAGCAAGCACCGGCAGATCCTCAAACCCCATTGGGACCGACATGCTGCAAACTTAGCACGGAGCGATAGCCGTATCCATTCCTCAGGTAGTCGGTCAGCGCCCGGTCGATGGAAGGTTTGAGCAAGCCCATGAGGGGTTGAGCAACATGGTGGACATCGGACAATGCGGTCCGGATCGCCACATCCATCCATTCATGCTCCCTTTTCAATGTCCCTGGGCCGATGCGTTTGCAGCAGTCCGTCCGCGAGCACGATAGCTCCATGTCATGCTCCAGGTTAAGCACGCCGTAGTGGTCGGTGATCTCATCATCCTTGGCGATGTTCTGGATGGCGACCTCGAAACCGTAGCCTGTGCTGAGCGAGTTGGGATGGCAGCAATGGTTCATGTACTTGCCATGGTCCCAACACACGATCCTTGTCCCATCGGGTTCGATGTACGCATAGGTCGCAAAGGTCCTGCGGTACAACGGATCTTCATTGATCGGATCACCGGGTCGGATCACGATGTCGAGCGGGTCCTGAACGTACAGGATCGTCCCTTTCGGGATCGGAGCTGTGGCCACCACACCAAAGCCCCGCTCAGGGCTGACGTAGCGCAACGCCGTATCCGGGTGCATCATCGCTGGAGAGGAAAAAGTAGGGGATGCGCATGGCCTGCGTAGTGGGTGTTCCGAAAAGGGATCCGGATTGGCCGCGCGTTGTTGGTACAAAGGTGGATCGGGGGAACGATCCCTGCAATAGGGTGCCGCAGGATCCACAACAGGGCTTCTACCCCTGCGATGCGGTCGTTGGCGAAAGGTCGGGCCCCAGCTCTTGTCCGCCCAAGATGGTCACAGGGGGGGTGCCATGAGCAAATCGCTTCAGTCCCTTGCCTCTCAGGCTGATCCGCCCTTGTTCGTGAAGGAGCAAGGACCCCTCATAAAGTCCGGCAACCGGGATATCGGGATGAAGTTCCAGGAACTCAGTGATGCGCTGGTCCCTGCTCTCGCCCCCGTGGCCTGGGATGGTCGCCTCCGTGTAGTGCGGATTGATCTGATAGCCCACCAACTGCAATCCCATGAAACTGGGAGGCTCGGCCACAGGCATGTCATTGGTGGTCATGATCGTTGGGCATGCCACGTTGCTTCCAGCGCTCCAGCCTACGTAGGAGGCACCTCCACGGACCTGCTTACGGATCGCACGGACCAGGTCGAACTTGTAAAGCAGCTTCAGCAGCTGGAAAGTATTGCCACCTCCTACGGCGATCACATCCGCTTCCCCAAGCAGCCGGACAGGTTCCTTGTCAGCGTGGACCGCCAGACAGGTATGACCCAAGGCTCCCAGCACCTGGTCGACCTTGGAAAAGTATTCGTCATAACTGAAGCCAACGGCGGCGTAGGGAACGAACGCGATCTTCTTCCTATCGCCCAGGAATCGCTTGAGGTCCTCCACGGCCCAGGCCAGGAACCCTTCGCCTGGTATGGTGGAATTGCTTAGGAGCAACGCATGCAGATCGGTCCTCATTCGGAATGCATCACACCGGTGAGCACAAGGTACAACTCACCGGGGTGGCCATCCGTCTTGAGCACTATCCGTCTTTCGAACGGACCATCCGGGGCGCGGCCATTGAACCGCACCGGGACCTTGATCTCGCCTTGGCCCGGAACGACCAATTGTTCAGGCTCCGCGGTGGTACAGCCGCAATCGGCTTTCACCTCAATGATGTTCACCACCTTGTCCGTCGGGTTCATGACCGTGAACACGGTCGCGCGTTCCTCACCCAGGCTGACATCACCAAGATCGATCGTGTCCTCAACGATATAGGCCTGCGCTTGGAACTTCGCTCCGATCAACACCTGTTCGATCTCGATGCGCCGTTCCCTTGCCGCCGCCACGCTGTAGACCGAGCTTTTCAGGTCCGACAGCGCATCGCTCACCCCTTCGGCCGATCGCTCCTCTCCAAAGGGTGCCTTGATCACGGAAAGCTTTCCCCCCGATGCTGCAGTACCTGCCAGGTAAGGGACAAGCGCCCTATCCCGTGTCGTCCTCAACTGGTTCATCAGGCTGCTTATTCGACGAAGGGAGAGGTTGCGATTGTAATCGCTCTTGGCCAATGGGCTCGCAAAGCCACGCACCACGATCCGCACGTCAACACCTTGTTCAAGGGCTTCGAGCAGTAGGTCAAGGAAGCGTTCAAGGTCGTTCGCTCCCTTGTCCACTTCGTGATCGAAGAACGTGTTCAACGAACGTGACCCCTCCGCGCTCGCTGCATGGGTGGCCATGTATTCCGGGTACAGCGCTCGATACTGGGCGTAGGTCTGGATGTAATCCACGGTCGTGACCGTATCCCAACTTCTCGGGTCCGGAACATCATTGTGGAAGTACAACCTGATGGGCAGGGGTTCCTTCAATCTGGAAAGCAGGGCGCTGGTGGACACATCAGAAATGCCGGGCGCTAACGCACCTTCTTCAAGGACCAGCGGACGGCTATCCGGCAGTGTGAACGCGTAAATGTCGTTGCAACAGGTCTCGCCCTTCTTCGCCAATGACCCGACCCGATTGCTCGTGATGAAACCGGAACGTCCATCTTCCGCCAGGCTGAAGTAGAGGTCGTTCGCAGGTCCGCTGAACGGGCGTCCCATGTTCTCCGGCATGGTGAACTCGCCGTTCTTCCGAACACTCGTGAACAGGTCATATCCCCCCATTCCGGGTAGGAAATCCGAACTGAAGTACAAGCGACCGGAGGCTTCATCGAACCACGGACAACTCTCGTTGCCTGGCGTATTGACGGGTGCACCGACAGGCCGGGTCCACAGCAAGCCATCCTCACCGAGCTCACCCCACCAGAGGTCCAGCCTGCCTGATCCACCGTGACGATCGCTCGTGTAGAAGAGCATCTCCCGATCATCCACCATGGCGATCATGGCCTGGGTGCTCATGGCTTCGTCGGCACCCTTGAGCGGTTCAGCGGTCCGACCATCTGCGCTCACCAGGTACAACCGACAGGGTCCATCAGATGGACAGTAGCTGACGACGCGACGAGCGTTCGAACGGGTCCATGCCAGGTTGGCCTGATGACCTTCAGGGGGCAGGGGCAAATCAACGACCTGCATCGTATCCCATCCACCGGACCCCTGCCCGCTGTAATAGATCCGAGCGAAATAGCTGCTCGTATCCACGACCTCGTTCTCATCGGTCAGTTCGCCCCGCAACGAAGTGAGGAACAGATCACCGGCTGCGTTGGTGCGCGCTCCGAACTCGCTCGCGAAGGAGTTCACAGGTTCGGGAAAGTGCTCAAGCTCCAGCGCGGATGTGTCCGGTGCCAGGCCCATTTCGCAACCCAAAATGCCGTTGCGAGCGCGCAGGGCGATGAATCCGTAAGGGTCATCGGCGCGATCCAGGACCTTGTTCCAAAGCTTCAGCGCGTCTGCATATGCTCCGGTACACATGGTCATCTCGGCCGCCAGGTACAAGGCTTCGGGGTAGGTGCGTCCCATGTCCTTCCGCGCGACCTTCGCATAGTTTTCGGCTGCGGGGCCGTATTGATGGCTCAGTCTGCAGGCTTCTGCGAAGTCCCATTGCAAGATCATGCGTCCGGGTTCCCGTTCGAGCGCGTAGGAAAAGAACTTTGAAGCGCCATAGTGGTCGCCCTTGGCCATCGCAGCCTCACCCCAGACGGCCCATTGCTCGGCGGACTGTGCGGATAGTCCCGTGTTGAGCATGAGCAGGCCGTACCAGGCGATGTGGCTGCGGAGCGGTCTCATAGTTGTTCGGGACATGCCTTGAACCTGACCGGTAGCCCACGCCTTTTGCTGAACATGCGGATGAGCGTGAACTCAACACCACCTCGATTCCGGCTCGCAGGTACGAGATCGCTCACGTTGACATCGTAGCTGATACCGGCGGTCCACTGATCGTACTCCAAACCTGCGTATACATATCCGGCATCGGCCGCCCTCCAGTAGCCCCCGACCCGAAGTGCCCGGAACAGGTCGTAGCGTTGTAGCAACACATACCGCAAGGAGGTCCCCAGGATGAGCTCCTGGAACTGTCCTTGCGCCATGTATTGGACCATGGGGAGCAGGTCCAACTTTTCCGCGACGGGGAACGAGGTGCTCACAAAGAAGGTCGAGCGGATGTCCAGCGGTTGAGGAGGACTTCCCAGAAATCCGATCGGTGGGCGTGTCAGGTTGAAGAACGATAGCCCGACCTCGACGTTCTCCCGTTGGCTGATGCGGTAGCCATATCGGATGCCCGCGTGCAGGTCCGGATGCACGAGGGAGGCCTGCTGGAACAGTTCACCGTTGGGAAGGCTCGGGTCAAAATAAAAGCCGTTGTACTGTGCATCGAACTGAAGTTCCGCGCTCTTGATCGCTATGGTCGTGAGCCCGAATTGGACACCCAGCGAGAGTTCGTGCCTCTTCCCCGGACCAAAGGGCCGTCCATAGCTTCCACCCGCGCTGAAATGAAAGGTGTTCAAACGGGAGTCGCCGGTGCGGTCGTTATACAACCAGGCACCCAGTCCCAATCCGGAGTTGCCAAAGGCATTGGCCATATCTCCGCTCAGTCCGAACGTGGAGAAGGGTCGCGTGACCGAGCGCCACTGTTGCCGATAGACCGCTGAGACCCGATGCTCCCCGTCGAACTGTCCGATGGCACCCGGGGCAGTGGCGAGCGGGGTATGGAAGAACTGCGAGAAATGGATGTCCTGAGCTGCTGCGGAAAGCCAGACCCCGATGGTGCCAGCGAGTGCCATCCCCCTGCCCAACGAGCTCATCGGATCAGCGTGACGTTTCCTTTCTTGAAGTAACTGCGTCCATCCTCACAGACCACGCGCAAGTGGTACACGAACACGGCCGCGCCCGCAGGTTCGCCACGGAACGTGCCATCCCAGCCCACTGCCTGATCCGTGGTCTCGAAAACCTTTTCGCCCCAGCGGTCGAATATCTTGAACTCCAAGTCCGTTATGAACCGGCCGCGCACGAATAGCACATCGTTGTTACCGTCACCGTTCGGGGTGAACGCATTGGGCACGAAGATGTCCGGCTCCTCGCAGTTCAGTTCATAGACCGAAACGAACACCGAGTCCATACGCGTGCAGATACCATCGCTAACGGTCACGGCGTACCACATGCTCTCGTTCACAAGCGCCTGTGGCGATGCGCTCGTGGGATCGC
>JAGQVN010000183.1 GCA_020437905.1 Flavobacteriales bacterium | reverse complement strand
GCCGAACTTGGCGAAGGCCTCCAGCTCGCGGTACTGGGCCTGGTCCAGCTTGAGCGTGCCGGCCCCCTTCTTCATCGACTTGATCTGCGCGTTACCACCCACGCGGCTCACGCTGATACCCACGTTGATGGCGGGGCGCACACCGCTGAGGAACAGGTTGCTTTCCAGGAAGATCTGTCCGTCGGTGATGGAGATCACGTTGGTGGGGATATAGGCGGACACGTCACCGGCCTGTGTCTCGATGATCGGCAGGGCGGTCAGTGAACCTCCCCCTTTCACTCTTCCTTTCAGGCTTTCGGGCAGGTCGTTCATCTGCTCGGCCACTTTCTGGTCGGCGGTCACCTTGGCGGCGCGCTCCAGCAGGCGGCTGTGCAAGTAGAACACGTCACCCGGGTAGGCTTCCCGTCCAGGCGGGCGGCGCAGCAATAGGGACACCTCGCGGTAGGCGACGGCCTGCTTGCTCAGGTCATCATACACGATCAGTGCAGGACGACCGGTATCGCGGAAGTACTCACCGATGGCGGCACCGGTGAAGGGTGCGAAGAACTGCATCGGTGCAGGGTCGCTGGCGTTGGCGGCCACCACCACCGTGTAGGGCATGGCGCCGTTCTCCTCCAGGGTCTTCACCGTGGCGGCCACCGTACTGCCCTTCTGGCCAACGGCCACATAGATGCAGAACACGGGCTCGCCGGCCTCATAGAATTCCTTCTGGTTGATGATGGTATCGATGGCCACGGTGCTCTTGCCCGTCTGACGGTCACCGATGATCAATTCGCGCTGTCCGCGACCGATGGGGATCATGGCGTCGACCGCCTTGATGCCGGTCTGCAGCGGCTCCTTCACAGGCTCGCGGTAGATCACACCAGGGGCTTTCCGCTCCAGGGGCATTTCGAAGAGCTCGCCACCGATGGGGCCTTTGCCGTCGATGGGCATGCCCAGGGTATCCACCACGCGGCCGACCATCTCCTCGCCGACCTTCACGCTGGCGATGGAGCCGGTGCGCTTCACGGTGTCGCCTTCCTTGATACCCACACTGGGTCCCAGCAACACAACACCCACGTTGTCCTCCTCGAGGTTCAGCACGATGCCGCGGAGGCCGCTGGTGAACTCCACGAGCTCACCGCTCTGCACGCCACCCAGGCCGTAGATGCGGGCGATCCCATCACCCACCTGCAGAACGGACCCCACTTCCTCGAGCTCAGCGGCGGTCCGGGCCCCTGCGAGTTCCTGTTTGATGATCGCCGATACCTCGGCCGGTTTTACTTCTGCCATCGTCGTTCGGACTTAGATCTTCGCCACGTAGGGGTTCTCCGCCAACGTGCGCTTGATCACATGCAATTTGTTCTTCACACTGGAGTCCCATTGGAGGTCCCCCACTTGAATGATACCCCCACCGATGATGGAGGGGTCCACGGATTCCTGGATCCGGATCGTGTTGCCCGGAAAGCGTGCCTGCGCAATGGCACTGGCCTTCTCGCGCTCCTCGGCGGTAAGCGGTACGGCCGAAGTGACTTTGCAGATCAGGATATGCTCGTGCGCCAGGTAGAGCTCCTCGAAGGCCTTGGCCACCTGGGGCACCATGGCTGCACGCCCTTTGCGCACCACCACATCCAGAAAGGAGGCGGAGACCTTGTCCACCTTGCTTCCGAAGGTCTGTGACACGACCTTCTGTTTCTGGTCGGGGCGCACCACCGGGCTTTTCAGCACGACACGCAGGTCCTCGCTCCCGTCGCAGGTCTTGGCCACAAGCGCCATGTCCGCCTGCACCTCGTTCAGCTTGCCCTGTTCAAGGGCGAGGTCCAGCAAGGACTTGGCGTAGCGGTATGCAACGGGGCTGATCCTCATGACAGGCGCGACTCGGCGTCCTTCAGCATGCGGTCCACCAGGGCGCGCTGTGCTGCGTCATTCCCCAGTTTCTCGAGCAGGATCTTCTCGGCGATCTCCACGCTGAGCTCACCGACCTGAAGCTTCAGCTCGGCCAGCGCGGCGTTCTTCTCGTTGCGGATCTCTTCGCGTGCGCGCTCGAGGATGGCTTCGGCCTCGGCCTTGGCCTTTTCCTTGGCCCCGGCGATCTCGCGATCCCGGATGTCGCGTGCTTCCTTCAGGAGCACCTCGCGTTCTTCCCGCGCTTCGCGCATCAGCGCCTCATTGCCGGCCTTCATCGTGGCGATCTCCTCACGGGCCTTCTTGGCCTCGTTCAGGGCATCAGCGATGGAGTTCTCACGGTCCTTCAACCCATCGAGGATGGGCTTCCAAGCGAATTTTCGCAGGATGAACAGCACCGCCAGGAAGGACAGTGTCATCCAGAAGATCAGACCGAAGGAAGGCTCTACGAGACTGGCGAGCAGCATGGGAAAAGGTGTTAATATGAACGAGGAATGACAGCGCTTAGACAGCAGCCGGCATATCCTTCAGCACCACCAGCAGACCCACCACCATGGCGAAGAAGGCGGCACCTTCCACCAATGCGGCGGTGAGGATCATGTTGGCGCGCAGGTCGTTCATGGCTTCCGGCTGGCGGGCCATGGCTTGCACGGCGTCGCCACCGATGCGGCCGATGCCCACACCGGCACCGAGAGCGGCCAGACCGGCACCCAGAGCGGCGATACCGTAACCAACGCCGAGGTCGAGAAGAACAGAGATCAACATGTTATCGTGATTTTAGGAAGGGTTCAGGTTCAATGATGGTGAGGCTCCTCCACCGCGGACCCGATGTACATGGCCGAGAGGAAGGTGAAAACGTACGCTTGAATGAAGGCGACCAGCAGTTCAAGCATGGTCATGAACACGGTGAAGGCCAGCGAGCCGACGGCCACGCCGTAACCGGCACCGGCGCTGGTCTCGCCGAACACGAAGATCAGGCTGAAGAAGCTGAGCGCGATGATGTGGCCCGCCGTGATGTTGGCGAACAGTCGGATCATGAGCACGAAAGGCTTCAGGAACATGCCCAGGATCTCCACCGGGGTCAGGATGGCCAGCACCCAACCGGGAACCCCGGGCATAGCCACGATGTGCTGCCAGTAGTGCTTGTTGCCGTTCACGGTGGTGATCACGAAGGTGATCATGGCCAGTACCAGCGTCACAGCGATGTTACCGGTCAGGTTGGCCCCACCCGGGAAGAAGGGCACCAGCCCCATCAGGTTGTTCAGGAAGATGAAGAAGAAGGCCGTGAGCAGGTACGGCATGTATTTCTCGTACTTGTGCTCGCCGATGGCGCTCTTGGCCACATCATCGCGCACGAAGAGGATGATCGGTTCCAGCAGGTTCTGGAAGCCGGTGGGTGCCTGTCCTGCACGGCGCGTGTAGGCCTTAGCGACCGACATGAAGACCCATAACAGTAATCCGAGGCTGATGAACAGGCTCATCACGTTCTTCGTGATGCTCAAGTCCCAGATGCGCTTCTTCGACACATAGGCCTCCCACAAGTTCCAGTTCGGATCGGGTGGAGCATCCACGGCCACCACGGCATGGTCCACGTAGGCGTATCCGTCGTATGTGGCGTGGCCATGGTCGAAGCGCGAGCTGCTGAAGATCTTCAGGCCGCGCTCGGTATCGAAAAGGATCACCGGAAGGGGCAGGGTGGTATGGCCCCAGAGGTGCCAGCCATGCTCGTCGCCGATATGGTCCAGGATCAGCTTGCCTGCATTGAACTTCTCCTCGTCCCCATGCCCATCACCACCTTCGGAGGCCCGGAGCGCACCCCCCGAAAGGAGCATGGCCATCATCAGGAAACCGGCGCGGATCAAGGCTTTCAGGCTCATTGCGTGTGGCAAGCGTCCCGTAAGACGGGCGCAAAGGTAGGTATCCGTTACGAAAGGATGAACCGCTCAGATGGTCATTTGCTGCGTGTCTCCTTGAACAGGAACACCATGGCACCGGTGATGCCCAAGAGTGACCCGACCAGGGTGAACAACGGGAAGCCCAAGGTTATCCTTCCGTCCAACCAATTTCCGCCCAAGACCCCGGCCAGCACCATGCCGATCATCTGGAAGCCGAGTGCACTGAAGCGCAGGTAGGTGTTGTATTGCTTGCGCGCGCTTTCCAGGTCCTCCCGATCCTTGCTGGTCATGCGTGGTTGCCTTGTCGCATGGTGCGCGAAAGCAGTACGGAACCGACCGCCAGGAAGACCAGGTAGCAGGTCGCGAAGCACAAGGCCAGGGGCACACCCAGGTCGCTTGGCGTGGCAAGGAGGATCAGGGCTACCAGCACCACGGACATGAACATCTTCAGGACCAGGGAGCCCATGAACCGGCGGACCATTCCCTTGGGGTCTGCAGCAGCGCGGGAGGTCTGCCACCGGTGCAGGATGATGGTGAGCCCGGTGAAGTAGAGGATGACGAGCCCGTAGTGCCAGGAGATCGGGAAACCGAGCGCGTAGAGCGCAACAGCGGTCAGGGCCGAACAGGCGATGCCGGTAGCGACGAAGATCAGGAGCTCCTCACGCCCCTTCATGAACAGGCGGTTCAGTTACCCGAGCGTGCTGAGGCACTGCTTTCCGCGGGCTTGTTCTCGGTGCGCAGACGGACCGGGTCCATCTCCTTCACCACGCCACCCCCCATGCTACAATTGCCGGTGAACACGGCCCCCGGCTCGATGGCCAGTTTCTTGGTGTTGATGTCCCCCTGCAATTTGGCAGTGGCTTTCAGGCTCAGCAGGTCCTGACAGGTCACCTTGCCGGTCACCGTCCCTTCGATATCCGAGCTGGAGCAGATCACTTCACCCTCGATCACACCGCTCTGGCCCACGATCACACGACCTCGGGCGTTCACCGTGCCCTTCACCCGGCCGTCTATACGGATGTTGCTGTCCGAGCGCACTTCCCCTTCAATGGAAGTACCCTCCATGATGCTGTTGATCTTACCGGTATTGACGGGTTCGGCGGCCTTGTTCATGGGTTCGGTCCTTTTCTCGTTCTGAAAGAATGCCATGGCACCTGATGACCCGTGGTCCGGGCCGCCGCAAAGATAACAGCCTCAGGGGTTTATCCTAAGCGACCGGTCACTGGCCCTTCAGGTAGTTCCTGGCAAAGAACTCACTGTAGGCGCCCACGTCCTTGTTCTTGTAGAGTTGAGCGTAGTTGTCGGGGCTAATGGCGAAGAAGGGTGCACCCTGGTCATTGATGCCGGCCAGCATGCCCACATCCTTCTGGAACTTGTCGAAGTAGTTCATGGCCATGGCACGGTCATCGAAAAGACGAAGCAGGATCACCTGGTTCTCGCTGTCCAGTATGGTGTTCTCCACCTGGATGTTCCGGTCACCGAAGTAGCGCTGATTGAAGTCGCTGATCGCGGTCTTCGCATCATTGATGGGCATGCCGCGCTCGGGGTGCACAAGCACGAAATAGTGCACACCCATATCCACTTTGAAGTCACTTCCACCGTTCCCTTGAGGAAGCCCTTCGTTCCGGGGCTCCCCTCCCTTGTCCAGAACGGCCAGGATGTCCTCGGCGGCCTTTGCCTCATCGGTGCCGGGATGTTCCCGGGTCACTTCGGTCAATGCGTTCCGGAACGCGGAAAGCTCGTGCATGCCTCCTACCGCCATGGCCTTCAGCAATCGATACTTGGCCAGCAAGTGGTTCCTGGGCTCGTTCCGCAACACATCATTGCACGCATTGATCACGGACATGTGCTTCCTGTTGCGGAAGTCACGATACACCATGTCGTATTCCGCCGCCTCGATCTGCCTGCGTGCTTCATCGCGTTCCAGTTGGTCCGGGTTCTCCACCAGCCGTGCGAACTCACTATCGGGCCACCGCTCCTTGATGATGTTGGCATAGGCCATGGAGGTGCTTCCTCCGAAGTCGATGAAGCTTCCCGTGGCCTCCTTCGCCAGATAGATCCGGTACATCTGGTAATGCGCCTCAGGGGTGAAGGCACAATCGTCGAAACGATTGATGATCCCATCGAAGCTTTCGATGGCATTGTCCACATCCCGCAGCCGCTCCTTGTAGATCATCCCGGCTTCGTACATGGCTTCGCAGATCCTCGCATCGGAGGCCATGAGAGCAGCGGTGTCCTTGGGAACATCCTTGAAATAGAAGCTCGGGTCCTTCCAGGCTGGCTCACCGTCGGCAAGCTCCGGTACACCATCCTCCTCGGGACCATCACCATCTTCCGAGAACACGGCCCCACCGCTCTTGTCCTTGCGTCGCCAGTCGTCCTCCAGTTTCCGGGAGCCCCATTTCTTCTTGAACTCGGCCATCCCACGGCTGATCTGCTGGGGGTTGTAGAAATACCAACTACCACGGCCCCCGCCTGCAGGTGTGGCGGGTTTGGCCTGGACCGCCTGGACCTGGGTATCCCGCGCGGCAGCCTCCTGGGCGGCTTTCTCATCCTCCTGCCGCTGGCGGTCCTTGATGGCGTCCTTCGCGAACTTCTCGCGTTCTTCCTCGGTCATCCGCGCGATGGCCTGAAGGCTATCCTCCGTGTGGATGATATTCAGCTGTTCCACCAGGTCACCGAGCACCTCAGCACGGACCGTTACCTCTTCGTACCGCGGATGTTCCTCGGTCATCAACGTTGCGGTACTGTCGTAGTACTTCTGTGATGGCGGGTACTTCCGGTCGTCGAAGTAGAGATCGGCGAGCTTCAGGTAGCTCTTGGTCTTCTGTTTGGTGTCGGTGGTGCTCACCTGGCAACTGGTCTTCAGGTTGGCGATCCCTTCCGGCTTCTTGTTCTCTTTCAGGTCCAGATCGGCCAGCGCATAGTGGATCATGTCATAATGGTCCACATGCTTGTCATCGCGCAGCATCTTGTTCAACTTCTTGCGCAGTTGCTCGCTTTGGCCCCGGTTGTACGCCAGTGCCTGGAATATCTGAGCGTGGAAGGCCAGCTCGTAGGACGGGCTCATCTTCACCACCTTCTGGTACTGGGCAATGGCCTTTTCCTCAAGTCCCTTCATCTGGTACAGCTGGGCGAGAATGAAGCTCCAGCGCACACGGTCACTTCGCTCCTTGGTGATGTCCACGGCCCGTTCCAGGTTCATGATGGCATCATCGACCTTGCCACGGTGAAGGTCCAGATCGGCCTGCACGGCGGCCAGCTCGTCCTGAGGGAATTTCTTGGGCAGTTCCTTGACGTTCCTCACCTCGTCCAACACGGTCTGAGCACGGGCATATTGCTCCAACAGGATCAATGTGCGAGCCAACCAGACCTTGCTTTCCAATTGCCTGTTCTGTCCCTTGAAGCGACGCCCGATATAGTCGAACGTCCGCTGTGCATCGAAGAACGAGCGCTTGTAGAAATGGGACCGACCGACCACGAAGTAGGCATCATCGATCCACTTGTTCCGCTCCGTGTTCTTGATGTTCATGGAGTGGCGGTCGATGACCACAGCACATTTCTCGATGCAGGTCTCCATTTCACCGGCCATCCCCTTGGCCTGGTCCTCATCCGGATAAATGAAGACAGGAAGGACCTCATCGAAATCATCGATGTGGTTCTGCTCCAATGTCGCTATCGACTCCCGCAGTTTCTCATCGGCATTGAACCAGCCGTTGTCCCGTGCAGTTAGCCGATGATAGGCCCTGTTCAGGAACTTGTCCTTGTCCGGCGAACAACCGGGAAGGACCAGTATGAAGGCCAACGCGGACAACGACAGAACGCGGATCCTATGTGTGGGATGGGGCACCGGTGCTTTTAACTCGCGGATCGCGAAGTTATTTCATTGTATGGCGCCGGTCATCTCCCGGTCCCGCCAGAGCTTCAGTGTCCTCAATGGCAAGGGGTGTTCGACAAAGCCTGTCGGGCCCGTCGAGGTCCTGGAGGTCAACCACCATTCACGCGCCTTGTCATCCACCGCGATACTGACCGAGCCATAGCGCATCAGATAGGACTGCAGGTTCCAGCTCGACCAGAGATCGGGGTCGGCGGTAAGGAGGGACCCGTGCGGCACTTCGCCAAGGATCAGGTCCAAATCGGCGAGCATGTCCGGGTCCCGGGAAGCCTCGCCCCATCGGTAGCCTGCGACAAGGAGGCTTCCGAGGATCGTCAGCAGACCCAGGGTGCGCACCAGCCGGACAAGGTGGATCTCGTCTTTTGCTCGATCCAGAAGGTCGGCCAGTGCGGGAGCCGACCAGGCAGCCAGCGACATGGACAGGAAGGGCAGCGCGGGCACCATGTAGAATGACTTCTGCACCATGGTCAACATCAGTGGAAGTACGCCGCACATGCCCAGCAGGGTAAGCGCCAACACGTTCCGGCCCGCTGATGGGACTGGCCTATTGTGGAAGCGCTTCCATACCAGGACCACGACCCCGGCCAACGACAAAGGTCCCAGCATGGCAAGGACCAGGTGTTGCAAGGTCGCCCAGCGATGTTCCACGGTCGGTGCTTCCTGGATCCTGTGCAACAGTCGGTTATTCGTGTATGCGCTCAGGCTTTCTCGGGCATCCGGCCAAAGCCATAGCGCCAGACCGATGATCACCAGGGCCAGGACCATGTGCAAGGTTGCCTTGAGGGACTCCGCAATGGGAAGTCCCTTCCAGAGGGTGCCCAAGAGGATCGGTGCGGCCAGAGGGAAGGCTCCCGGGATGCCTTTGGCCAGCATCGCCGACGCTACCGCTGCCCCGGCTGGATACATCAGAAAGATGCGCGGAGCCTGGGCCCAAGCTACCACCGCCCATACGGCCAATGCAGTGAACATGCCCATGGTGTTCTCCTGCATGTTGTTCTGAAAACACCAATGCACCTGGGGCACCATGATCCAAAGGAGCACAGGGAGCCAGCCCATGCTGCCTAAGCGTGGTTCCCGATGATGGATGAGGCGCCAGATCTTCACCAGCACCCAGGCCGTAAGGGCGGCGGTCAAAATGCACATCAAGCCCTCCACCCAGAAACCGCTTCCCATAGCCCGAAATCCCAGGGATTGTAGGCCGAACGTGAGCGGAGGGTGTTCGTGGAACGTGACCGAACCAGCGAAGCCGACCTGACTGAAGCGTGGCTCCCAGAACGTGCCGAAGCCTTCGGCCAGATTGTGGGCCACCACGGTATAGAGCAGGCCGTCCATGAACATGCCGCGTTGCGCCGCAAAAGGGACGAGCAAGGCCATCATAGTACCGATGGTCAGGATCGAAAAGGCCGCGTTTCGTCCCATGGTTCGGCCTGAAAAGTAAGCGGACGGCAGGTTGGAACACCCGAAGTGTAGGGCGGGACGGGTAATTTTGGAACATGGCCGAGGCGAAGGCGAGGAGGCGCAGGCGGGTCATACGCAAGCTCAGGAGCAAATACCGGTTGCTGCTGATCAATGACAGCACGTTCGAGGAGCGGTTCAGCCTCCGGCTCTCGCGCATGAACGTGATACTTGCGGGCCTGTTGATCCTTGCGTTGACCGCGTTCGTCGTCGTAGTGACCATTGTGTTCACACCGCTCAAGGAGCTCATTCCCGGCTATGCCGATACCGGATTGAAGAGGACCTCCTACCGGTCGGCCTTGAAGGCGGATTCCCTCGAACTGATCGTGGCACAACAGCATGCTTACATCAGCAACCTGCGCAGTATCCTGCGCGGTGAAGTGGAGCCTGATAGTGCCGAGGTCTTCGTTCCCCTTGATCGCTCCCCATCTGCGTCCGACCTGGCTCCGTCCCGTGAGGACAGTTTATTGCGGGAACGGGTGGAACGGGAGGAGGCTTTCGCGCTGACCCCGGGTGGCGTTGTCACCAACGAACGCCGTGCCCTGGCCGGGGTCTTCTTCTTCCCCCCCTTGCGCGGCATTGTAACGAGCACCTTTGATCGAGCTACAGGGCATTTCGGTGTGGATATCGTTACGCGGGCCGACGAGGCCGTCAAGGCGTGTTTGGACGGGACCGTGCTGCTATCCAGCTGGACCTCCGATGGAGGGTACGTGCTTCAGCTCCATCACGCGAACGACCTGGTCAGCGTGTACAAGCATAATAGCGTTCTTCTGAAGAAGGTCGGAGACGAAGTGAAGGCGGGAGAGGCGATCGCGATCGTCGGTAATTCCGGTGAACTTACTTCAGGCCCTCATTTGCACTTCGAGCTCTGGTTGGACGGGGTTCCCATCGATCCAACTGCATACATGGTCTTCCAATGATCGGAGCACCGGTGCAGGTACTTCCGTACAAGGTCCGTGCATGGTTACGTTGAAGTCGGCACTGGCCAAACCCTATGCGAAATGGGTCACGAAGGGGATGCATTTACGGGCACTTGACCCCGTGAAGGCACAACAGCGGGTGTTGAGCGACTTGCTGACGTAGGCGCGCACCACGGAGTTCGGCGCGGATCACAGGCTGAAGGACGTATCGGACCACCAGGAGCTGATCCAGGCAGTGCCCCTTCGTGATTATGAATCCCTGCGCGGGTATATCGACAAGGTGGTGGCCGGCGGATCGGATGTCCTGTGGCCTGGAAGGCCGGCCTATTTGTGCAAGACCAGTGGCACCACCAGCGGGGCCAAGTACATTCCGCTGACCAAGGCGCTGTTGCGACAGCAGATCTCCGCTGCGAAAAGGGCGCTCCTGGGGTATATCGCTCATTCCGGGAACACCTCGTTCGTGGAGGGACGCATGATCTTCCTGCAGGGAAGCCCGGCCATGGACCGGTCAGGAGCCATTCCTACGGGCCGGCTCAGTGGGATCGTCGCCAATCATGTTCCGAAGTACCTCCAACGTAACAGGCTTCCCTCCTATGTGGTGAACACGATACCGGACTGGGAAACGAAGGTGGAGGCGATCGTGGCGGAAACGGTGAACGAGGATATGCGATTGATCAGCGGCATCCCTCCTTGGATGCAGATGTATTTCGAGCGGCTGTTGGCACACAGTGGCCGAAGCACCATCGGCGAGCTGTTCCCGAGGCTTTCGCTCATCGTGCATGGCGGGGTGAACTACCAACCGTACAGTACCCGGTTAAGGGCACTGCTGGGTCGTCCGGTGGATATGCTGGAGACCTTCCCCGCCAGTGAGGGTTTCATCGCATACGAGGACCCGGCCTACCCGGAGGGCTTGCTCCTGGTCGTGGATGACAGCATCTACTACGAGTTCGTTCCGGTGCAGGATGTCGGGTCCGCCGATCCACGACGGCTGAGCGTGAGCGAGCTGCAAGTGGGGGGTAACTATGCCCTAGTGCTGCATACCGCGGCAGGTCTGTGGGGATACGAACTCGGGGACACGGTGCGGGTGCGCTCCCTGGAACCATTGCTGATCCAGGTCTCCGGACGTACGAAACACTTCACCAGCGCATTCGGGGAACACGTTATCGCCGAGGAGGTCGAGGCGGCTTTGGCGGCCGCACTGAAGGAGCATCCCTGCGAGGTGGTGGAGTTCACGGTTGCGCCGATGACCACGCCTGAAGCAGGACTTCCACACCATGAGTGGTTCGTGGAGTTCGCCGAACCGCCGGCCGATCTGGACCGGTTCGCTGCAACGATCGACACGGCTTTACAGGAACGCAATCCGTACTACAGGGACCTGATCTTGGGGAAGGTCCTTCGACCGTTGGTCATCCGAAGCCTACCCCGTGGGTCCTTCGCAGCTTGGATGAAGTCCCGGGGTATGAACGATGCGCAGAGCAAGGTCCCACGGCTGGGCAATGACCGATCGCTGTTGGACGGGTTGGCGCTGAACGACCGAAGGCAAGGGTAGGCGAGCCTCACTCTTCTCCGGGAGCGGGAAGCATCCAGCGCTCCCAATGGGCCATGCCCGGGGTGTTGCGCACGTGCCATTGCAATCCGGAAAGGCCCCCGGTGAGAATACGGACATCCGTATGGCCCATATCGACCAAGGTACGCGCTGCCTCAAAGGCGTTTCCGTCATGTCCGTGGTCCATCACCATGATCGGGTCGTGCACGAAAAGCTCCAGCGCTGGCAGGTCCTGCTTCAACCTGTCGGCAGGCATATGGAAGCTGCCGCGCAGGGTCCCTATGTTCCTCCAGGTCTCGGGCGAGGTCCCGAGATAGGCCTCGTTGCTGCGGATATCGATAATCATGACCGGGCCCATCCGAACCTCTGCCGTGTCCAGGTCCTCCGCTGCAACCAACCGGTAGGGGGTGGTGCTGGACCAGTCTTTGCCTTGACAAGGGAAGCGTTCATGGGGTTGCTGCAGCAAGCCATCGAGCCCTTCGAACAGGACCGACACATCCGTATGACCGGATCCGGTGAGCAACAGCGCCGCTGCAGCCGCAAGCCCCCCGTCCTGGTCGTAAAGCACGAGTTTGCCGTCCTTGGGAAGCTCACCCATGCGCATGGTCAATGCTTCGACGGGAATGTGAATACGATTTACCGGCGCCCCACCGGCACGGATAAGTTCGGTCCCACCTCGTTCGAATATGACCCCGGGCCTTACATCCACGAAAAGAACGCCCTTATCGTCCACCAACTGACAGAGGTCCGGACCACCGATCAATTCGTACGGAAGGTCGGTCACCACCATTGCCTTGAGGTCGTTGAGGCGCACGCTCCCGTTCCAGAAACGCACCAGACCACCATCGACATGGACGACCGGGTTAGGCAGGCTGTCCGCAATGATCGAACATGCTTTCCGGCTCCGTTCGGCATGCGAGGAATAGACATAGATCGGACCCCGGCACCGTTGCCTCAGCTCACCCATCCGCTGCGGGAGTTCCCTGCCGTCCACATGAACAGCGCCCTTCAGTCGTCCCATGTTGTACGCGTGGTACATGGAGGTGTCTTGGAATTCCCCTGCGGAACGCACGTCGATGAGGGTCGCGGACCGGTCCTTGGAAAGGGTGCGGGGGAGCACCTCCAACACGACGGAGCCATAGGGCTTATCCTGTGCTGACAGGGTCACGGGGATAAGGAGCACTGCGAAAAGAAGCGCACGCTGAAAGCTGATGAGGGGCAGTGATGTGGTGGTCATCGTTAGGGTTCCCTCGACGTTCAATGCTGTGCAAAGTTCGGTCCGATCCACGTGGATCAATGGATCGCCGCGAGCTTCGCCTCCAGGGCGCTGACCACAGCAGCGAGTTCATCCCTTGCCTTCATGGCTTTATCCACGTCGTCAGCGGCATCGGGGATATCGTCCGAGGCCTTGTCGATCTTCTTGGAGGCCTTTTCCTGATCCTCCATCAGGTCCATCTGACGGGCATCGATCTTGGCCAACTGCTTCTGCTTGTCCGCGATCTTGGCCAGTGTCTTGGGGTCTTTCGAAACATTATGCTTGGTCTGCAGTTTCGCAATATCCTTTCGCAGCGCCTCAGCCTCCTTCAGGTTCTTCTCAGCCTTTTTTCGCGCTCTCTCCATGTCTTCGCTCAGGTCCTCGGATCGTTCAATGGCCTTTTCCTGGTCTTTTCCGGCATTCTCAAATTCCTTGTTCAGCTTGTCCAAGTCACTTTGGACCTCTTCCAATTGAAGTTCAACGACGCGTTTGTTCGCCTGGACCGCGAGGTCTCTGCAGATCCCTTTGCTCAGGGATGCCTCCAAAGGGGACCCTGCCTCATCCAACACCACCAGGTCCAAGTCCGTGGCGACCCGCTTCTTGTCCCAGTTCATGGCGCACAGCAAATTGTAGGGGCCACCTGCTTCAAGGGTCACGAGCTTGACGTCGAGGCGATCGCCGCTCCGATCGATCCGGGCTGAACGTTCACCCAGCAGTTGCTTGAGCACAGCACTGGTCTCTCCCTTATCCGCCTCATACACGGCAATGCGGTGAGCCGGATAGGTCACAGAGTCCCGTGTCACCGAAATGGTGGTCGGGGTGAGGTCATGCGTCCATTCCATATCGAAACCATAGTCCTGAGCAGATACCCCTGAAAGGAACAAGGAAGTGACGAGAAGAACGAGAGCTCTCATGGCCGGCAGTTCAAGGAGCAAAACTAGGAGCGCGGTGTCCAGTTGGTGCTCCCGGTCGCACCTTTGCCCTTGAGCATGGATCGCATAGGCACGGACATCCAATATGCTGCGCGGCTTTTGCGCGACGGTAAGCTGGTCGCCATCCCCACGGAGACCGTGTACGGATTGGCGGCAAATGCGCTGGATCCGGGAGCTGTCCTGCGCGTTTTCGAGGTAAAGGAACGACCCTCCTTCGATCCGCTCATTGTGCATGTTGGGTCCAAGGAACAGGCGCTCGGCCTTATCAGTGACCCACCGGAAGAAGCGTTGGACTTGATGAACGAGTTCTGGCCGGGACCCTTGACCTTGGTCCTTGCGAAGCGCGATCTGGTCCCGGACCTAGTGACCAGTGGCCTGCCCACGATCGCCGTGCGGATGCCAGCACATCCGATGGCGTTGTCGTTGCTCCGATCGCTTCCCTTTCCGCTCGCGGCCCCCAGCGCCAACCCGTTCGGTTACATCAGTCCAACGAGCGCACAACATGTGATCGACGGACTTGGCGACAAGGTCGCCTATGTCCTGGACGGCGGTTCTTGTCGGATCGGTGTGGAAAGCACCGTGCTCGGATACAAGGACGGGGCATGGGTGCTTCTGCGGCAGGGGGGCGTCGCTCAGGAGTCGATCGAAGAGCATGTGCAGATCGGTGCGGTCCAAGCCTCGAGCACGTCTAGGCCGGAGGCGCATGGTATGTTGTCTTCGCACTATGCCCCCCGCACTCCGCTTGTCCTTGGCGATCCCGAAGCGTTATTGCCGAATTATGCCGGCGCTCGAGTGGCGGTCCTGTCCTTCCAGGAACGCTACAGCGGTGGAATGGTCGACCTGGTGCTCAGCCCTTCCGGTGAACTGACCGAAGCAGCCCGGAACCTGTTCGCGCTCTTGCGACAGGCGGATGCATCCGGGGCGGAAGTGATCATTGCTGAGCGTGTCCCGCAAGTCGGGTTGGGCAGGGCGATCAATGATCGCTTGGCGCGAGCGGCGACCGAGCGCGACGTGTAACGGCGGGCTGTTCGAGAACGGGGTCTCCGACCCTTGTGGGCGTCGGATACAGCGGCTACCTTTAGGTGGCGCTGGATCCCCAAAACCTTCCATCATGAGCACCACCCTGAACCACAAGGAGTTGACCCTGATCTACGACAGCACCTCCTCCGAAGGAAAGAAGGCCTTGGCGTATGCCTATTCCATGGCGGCCAAGGTGAACCGTCAGGATGTGCATGAGGTGTCCTTGAGCAGCACGTTCGTGAGACAAGTGGTGAAGCAGTTGGGGTTGCGCCCCAAGGACCTGATGAACCGGGCGCATCCCTTTTATCAGCAGCACGTCAGGGGACGGGACCTGACCATGGAGGGCTGGCTGCACGTGATCGCCCGGAACCCCTTCCTATTGAAAGCCCCGATCGCGCTCCAAGGCGATCGCGCAGTGATCTGCGAGCCGGCATCCGTGATCTATACCCTGAACGAGGCCAAGGCCAAAGCGGTCTGAGGCGCTCTTCTCCGTTAAGCGCGATCTTTGCACCTCCACGGCGCGTCAGTGCGGCCGTGTGTTCGCAGGGATCGGGAACGCATGAATGAAGGAGCCACGCGCGGTATCGCCATCCTGGGTAGCACCGGGTCCATCGGGACCCAGGCCTTGGAGGTCGTGCTCGCGCACCCGGACCGGTTCCGGGTGGAACTGTTGACGTGCGGGCAAAATGCGGACCTGCTGATCGAACAGGCAAGGACCTTTCGACCGAACACCGTGGTCATTGCGGAGGAGGGTCTTCGTGAGCGTGTGGCAGATGCCTTGTTCCCGCTGGGGATCAAAGTTTTCTGCGGCAGCGATGCCATTGAGCAGTCGGTCGCCATGGAGGATATCGACATGGTGCTCACAGCCATGGTCGGCTTTGCCGGACTGCGTCCTACCATGGCCGCCATCGAGGCGGGCAAGCACATCGCTTTGGCCAATAAGGAAACACTGGTGGTCGCCGGTGCACTGGTGACCGAAGCCGCGCGGGACCAAGGGGTCAACATCTACCCGGTCGACAGCGAGCATTCCGCCATTTTTCAGTGTATGGCCGGCGAGTGGGACAATGCCATTGAGAAGATCTGGCTCACGGCCAGTGGAGGGCCTTTCCGCAAGCTGGACCGCGACGCCCTGCGGTATGTGACCCGCAAGCAGGCGCTCGATCACCCGAATTGGAGCATGGGCGCCAAGATCACGATCGACAGCGCCAGCCTGATGAACAAAGGCCTGGAGGCCATTGAGGCCATGTGGCTGTTCGCCTTGGCGCCCGAACAAGTGGACATCATCGTACACCCGCAGAGCATCGTACACAGCCTCGTTCAGTTCGAGGACGGAAGCATCAAGGCTCAGCTCGGACTTCCGGACATGAAACTGCCCATCCAGTATGCCCTGGGATACCCGGAACGATTGCCCACCGCTGGAGAGCGTTTCGACTTCATGCGTTACCCGTCCCTGACCTTTGAAGCGCCGGACCTCGCTCGCTTTCCCAACCTGGGTCTGGCGCTGGAGGCCATGCGCAGAGGAGGGAACGCTCCGTGTGTGCTCAATGCGGCCAACGAGGTTGCTGTCGCCGCCTTCCTTGCGGACCGTCTTGGATTTTTGGAAATGAGCGATGTGGTAGCAAAGTGCCTAGAGGCGCTTCCCTTCAAGTCGACAATGACCTTGGAGGACCTGGAGGATTGTGATCGGGAGACCCGGCGCATCGCACACGAATACACGACCGTGGCCGCATGGCCCCGAGCAAGGACCTGAACGATGGAATTCTGGATCAAAGCCGCACAGTTCATTCTCAGCCTTAGCCTCATCGTGGTGCTTCACGAGATGGGGCACTTCCTTCCGGCCAGGTGGTTTGGTACGCGCGTGGAGCGCTTCTTCCTGTTCTTCGACCCCAAGTTCGCGTTATGGAAGAGGAAGATCGGGGATACGGTCTACGGTATCGGTTGGATACCGCTCGGGGGTTATGTGAAGATAGCGGGCATGGTGGATGAGAGCATGGACCGTGAACAAATGGCTCGACCACCGGAACCTTGGGAGTTCCGCGCGAAACCAGCCTGGCAGCGGCTCATCATCATGGTCGGAGGGGTTACGGTGAACCTGGTCCTGGGTATGCTCATCTATATCGGTGTGCTCTTCGTCTGGGGCAAGGAGTATTTGCCCGCGGAGAACCTGACCTATGGTGTGCAACCGAGCTCCCTCATGAAGGAAATGGGATTTCGGGACGGAGACCGCATCCTGGCTTTGGAAGGGGAGCGTGTTAAGAGCATCGACGATGTGGGGCGTAAGATCCTTTTGGATGATGCACGCATCATTACGATCGAACGCGAAGGGAAGGAGCTGGAGATGGTCCTACCGACCGACATTTCTGACCAGGTCCTGGAGCGCAATGAAAAGGTCCTGTTCGCCCCGGGGGTGCCGTTCTACGTGGATTCCATGGTCCCCGATGGGAATGCGGTGAAGAGCGAGCTGCGGAAAGGGGACCGTCTCGTGGGAGTGGCAGGGCAACCCACCCCGTATTTCACCCAGTTCAGTGAAACGGTCGGAAAACATGCCGGGAGCCAGGTCATGGTCCAGGTGATCAGGGCAGGAAGGGAGCTGGAGATACCGGTGGAGGTCAGCGCCGCTGGGAAGATCGGCGTGTTCAATCGACCATTGAACGCCTATTTCGAGTTCGAGAACGAGCAGTTCGGCTTCCTGGCCTCGATACCTGCCGGCATCGCATACGGTTGGAGCACCCTCAGCGGCTATGTCTCCTCCCTGAAACTGCTGTTCAGCTCATCCGGGGTCAAGCAATTGGGTGGCTTCGGGGCTATCGGCAGCTTGTACTCGCCCACATGGGACTGGCAACGCTTCTGGGAAATGACCGCGTTCCTCAGCGTGGCGCTGGCGTTCATGAACATTCTGCCGATACCAGCGCTGGATGGAGGACACGCCATGTTCCTGACCTATGAGATCATCACTCGCCGACAGCCCAACCAGAAGGTCCTGGAGTATGCCCAAGTGGCCGGAATGGTCTTCCTGCTTGCGCTGATCCTCTTTTCCAATGGCAACGACGTGGTGAAGTGGTTGTCCGGAAAAATGTGACCTTGGGTCGCACATGGATCCTTATGTATTCATCATAGCCGGGGCGCTGGCCGTCATCATCTCGCACATGTTCAACTTGCTGGCCAAGCAGACGAACATCCCGAGCGTGTTGATGCTGATCGGACTGGGTTTGGTCCTGCACCAAGTTCTACGCTACTTCGGCGGCTTCATGCCAGGCCCCCTCATGGGGCAGGCGCTCAACGTGTTGGGCATTGCCGGGTTGATCATGATCGTGCTGGAGGCCGCGTTGGACCTGGAGCTTACCCGCGACCGAAAGGCATTGATCGCGCGGTCCTTCGCGGTGGCTCTCCTGACCCTTGGTGGCACAACGGTCGCGATCGCCTATGTCATCCACGCCCTGGTCGTCCCCGATGTGTTCCGAGCCCTGGTTTACGCCACTCCCTTGGCCATTGTGAGCAGCGCCATTGTTCTTCCAAGTGTCTCCCTGCTTCGTCAGGACCTGCGTGAGTTCATGGTCTATGAAGCCACTTTCTCGGATATTCTGGGGATCATGCTGTTCTACTTCCTGGTCGATGAGCACGGGGATAGCACGGCAATGGATATCGCCTGGAACGTGGTCGGCAGCGTGCTGCTGACCGTGTTCGTGTCACTGCTTGTAGGGTTCGCCCTGATCTGGGTCTTCCAACGGATCAAGACCAGGATCAAGTTCTTCCTGCTGATCGCTGTCCTGATGCTCCTGTATGCCATTGGAAAGAAGCTCAACCTATCCTCGCTGCTGATCATTCTGGTGTTCGGCTTGATGGTGAGCAACCACGGGCTGGTCTTCAGGGGTTGGTTGAAGCGTATGATCAAGGGGCATGTGATGGAGACCCTGGAGAGTGAACTTCATCTGATCACAGGGGAGACATCCTTCGTGGTGAGGACGTTCTTCTTTCTCGTCTTCGGTCTGTCGATCGATATCATGCGCCTGGCCGACCCGGAGGTGTTGATGATCGGCGCGATCGTGGTCGTCACGATCTACGCCGTCAGGTCCATTTTCGTGGGCTTGTTCAGACGCAGTGGCGTGCGTACCATCTCCATGGTCGCTCCGCGCGGGTTGATCACGATCCTGTTGGCGTACAACATCCCCGAACAGTTGCGCATACCTGACAGGGACGGCAGCATCCTGCTGGTCGTGATCCTGGTGACCAGTGTGATCATGATGTTCGGGCTCATGCTCGATCAAAAGGAAGGCGACCCTTCCAAAGCCCTTCCGCAGAACCTGGGAGGGGCGGGCACTGAAGCTCCGGCATCCGGGGAGTAACCTTGACCTCCAACTGACGTATATGCGCTCGTGCGCGCTGCCGAACGTTCCGTGGTCCTCATCGAGGATGATGCCTTGGTCCGAACGCTGCTCAAGAGGCGGCTTCAGGACGCGGGCTGGCATGTCATCGGGTTGAGCGATGGACGGAAGTTGGAGGAGGTGCTGGCGCAGGGAGCGGTGGACCTGATCGTCCTGGACTTGGGCTTGCCGTTCTTGGATGGATTGGCGCTGCTGGAAGGGCTCCGTGCGCGAGGCTGCGGCATCCCCGTGCTGGTGCTCACGGCGTATCAGTTGCCTTACTTGATGGATACGGTCCGAGGCGCGGGTGCCAACGACCTGGTCCAGAAGCCATACGATCAGGAAGCCTTGATCGAGCGCATGCAGCGTTTGCTGGCGGCCTGAAGCGACCCACCTTTGCGAGGTGGCACAGCGCACGACACACGATGTCATGGTGGTAGGGCACGGGCTTGCGGGCACCTGTCTGGCCATTGAGCTTGAGCGGCGCGGCGCCAAGGTGTTGGTGTTCGATCATCCAATGCCGGGAAGTGCCTCGACCGCTGCCGCAGGTTTGGTCAATCCGGTCTCGCTCAGGCGCATCGTTCCTGTTTGGAGGGCCTTGGAAATGCTTCAGAAGGCACGGGCGTTCTATCGATCGTTCGAGGCCGACTCAGGAGTGAGGCTATGGCATGACATGCCCTTGTTCAAGGTGTTCTCAACGGCTGAAGCGGCTTCGTTCTGGCTGCGAAGAGCCACCGATCCGGACTTGTTCGATCTCGTGGAAGACAGGGTGC
>JAGQVN010000182.1 GCA_020437905.1 Flavobacteriales bacterium | reverse complement strand
GGCATACGTGTCGTAGAGCGCTCGTTGTGCGATGGGGTCGCACTTCAGGCATCCTGCTACCAGCTGCTCGTCGGTCATGCCTTTCCGGCTCATATGATGCAGGAACGCGGCAAATGGTTGCCTCGGCCCTATTGGCAAGTTACGGCGCCGGTGTGTTCAACCCATCCTCGACGAAGAGATACCCTTCTGTCCTTGACCACAGCAAGTACATTCGGAAGGCACGAACGAGCACCTGAACCGCTACCTTTGCGGGCCTTTTCCGCCCCCTCCATGGAGCACATCCGCAACTTCTGCATCATCGCCCATATCGACCACGGCAAAAGCACCCTGGCCGATCGCCTGCTGCAGATGACCGGCACCATCGCCGACCGCGACATGCAGGCCCAGAACCTGGACGACATGGACCTGGAACGGGAGCGGGGGATCACCATCAAGAGCAAGGCCATTCAGATGGACTACTCCCTGAACGGGAAAAAGTACATCCTGAACCTGATCGACACGCCCGGCCATGTGGACTTCAGCTACGAGGTGAGCCGCAGCATCGCGGCCTGCGAAGGGGCCCTGCTCATCGTGGACGCCACGCAGGGCATCCAGGCGCAGACCATCAGCAACCTGTACCTCGCGTTGGAGCACGACCTGGAGATCATCCCAGTGCTGAACAAGATGGACCTGCCCAGTGCCATGCCGGAGGAGGTGAAGGACCAGATCGTGGACCTGATCGGTTGCAAGAGGGAGGAGATCCTGAGCGCCAGTGGCAAGACCGGACTGGGCGTAGACAAGGTCCTGGAGGCGGTGGTGGAGCGCATTCCTGCGCCCAAAGGCGACCCCAGCGCACCGCTGCAAGCGCTGATCTTCGACAGTGTCTTCAACCCGTTCCGGGGCATCATCGCATACTATCGCGTGATGAACGGCACGATCCGCAAGGGCGACAAGGTCAAGTTCTTCAACACCGGTGTGGAATACGATGCGGATGAAGTAGGCTGTCTGAAGATGAGCATTCAGCCCAAGCCCGAAGTGAAGGCGGGGGATGTGGGTTACATCATCAGCGGCATCAAGACCGCCAGCGAGGTGAAGGTCGGTGACACCATCACCCACAAGGACCGTCCCTGCGCCGAGTCGATCAAAGGGTTCGAGGATGTGAAACCCATGGTGTGGGCCGGCATTTTCCCGGTGGATACCGACGAGTACGAGGAGCTCCGCGATGCCATGGAGAAGCTGAAACTGAACGACGCCAGCCTCACCTGGTCCCCGGAGAGCAGCGCCGCCCTCGGTTTTGGATTCCGTTGCGGCTTCCTCGGTCTGCTGCACATGGAGATCATCCAGGAGCGGCTGGAGCGCGAGTTCGACATGTCGGTGATCACCACGGTTCCGAACGTGGGTTATATCGTGACGACCACCAAGGGCCAGGTGATCGAGGTGCACAATCCAAGCGAGTTGCCCGAGGTGATGCACATCGATTCCATCCAGGAGCCCTACATCAAGGCACAGGTGATCACCAAGGCGGAATACACGGGTTCCATCATGACCCTGTGCATCGAAAAACGCGGCATGCTCACCGGCCAGAACTACCTCACCACGGACCGTGTGGAGCTCACTTTCGAACTTCCCCTAGGGGAAGTGGTCTTCGATTTCTACGACAAGCTGAAGAGCATTTCAAAAGGCTACGCGAGTTTTGATTACCACCCGATCGGGCACAAGGAGAGCGACCTGATCAAGCTGGACATTCTGCTCAACAGCGAGCGTGTGGATGCCCTCAGTGCGCTGATCCATCGCGACCATGCACATGAGCTGGGCAAGAAGATGTGCAGCAAGCTGAAGGAGCTGTTGCCCCGCCAGCAGTTCGACATCCCCATCCAGGCCGCGATCGGCGCCAAGATCGTGGCGCGCGAAACGGTGAAGGCGCTGCGCAAGGACGTGACCGCCAAGTGCTACGGTGGTGACATCACCCGGAAGCGCAAGCTGCTCGAGAAGCAGAAAGCGGGCAAGAAGCGCATGCGGCAGGTGGGCAATGTGGAAGTGCCGCAGCAGGCCTTCCTGGCCGTGCTGAAGTTGGACTGAGGTCCTATCTCACTCCACCACCACCCTCACCGAACCCACGTTGCGTCCCTGCTCGCTCACGCGTACCAAGTAAAGGCCAGAAGCCAGTCCCTCGCGGTCCAGGACCAGCTCGTGCGCACCGGTAGCCAGCAGGCTGCGATGAACCCGGCCGTTCACGTCAAGCAGTTCGATGCGGTGTGCGCTGGTGAGTGCCTCGCTGAACAGCAGGCGGGTGTGGGTCGTGAAGGGGTTGGGGAAGGCACGCAGTTGAACGTGTGCAGTGAGCTCCGTTACCGAGATGTTCACGTCTCGGATCACCGTGAGCCCCGTGCTGGTGGTCACCCAGATGTTGTTCTCCGGTGAAACGGAAAGCCGACGCACGTTCGGTCCGGCCAGGCCATCGCTGCTTTCCAGCTGTCCCCAGTCGTTGCCGTCGAAGTAGCTCACGCCGCCCTCGGTGACCAGATAATCCACGTAGACCCCGGCCCAGGTGTAGCCGTTCTGATCCAACACCACATCGGTCACCGGGTTCAGCGTATCGGCGGTGGGGAGTTCGAAGAGGGTGGTGTGCTGCGCGGTGACCTGATTGCTGGCGTCCAGTTGCGTCACTCCTTTGGCCGTGCCGATCCACCGACCACTGTTGCCCAGCGCGATGCTGTTGATGCGCGGCGAGATCAGCCCATCGTTCTGAGTAATGTAGCTGAAGGCGCTGCCATCGTAGATCATGATGCCGGAAAGCCCGCCGGCCATCCACACGTCGCCGTTGCTGTCGAATGCGAAATGGTTCACCCCGCCGAAGGGAACATCAGGCTGACTGTAGTTCGTGAAGGTACTTCCGTCGTACTTGGTGGCACCCAGGTTGGTGCCGATCCACACATCCCCGTTCGGGGCCTGTTTGATATTACGGATCTGGTCGCTGGCCAACCCGTCCGCGGTGGTATAGGTCGTGTAAGAGGTGCCGTCGAACACGCTCACGCCGAAATCAGTGCCCACCCAGACCGTGCCGTCGGCAGCGACCGCGATCGCGTTGATGCTGTTGTCCGCCAGACCTGGATGCGAGGTGGTGTTGTGAACAGTGAATCCGGTTCCATCGAAGAAAGCGACCCCGGCCGCGGTGGCGACCCAGATCTGCTCACCGGCCAGTGCCACCACGTCGCGGCAGTTGCTGCTGGGCAGACCGTCCGCGTCGGTATACGTGGTCAGGGTCTGTGCGTTGAGCAGTGTTCCAATGAACAGGGTGCTGAGGGTAAGTGATGTTCTCATTCGGTGAGGATGAATTTTTGTTGGACCAGTTCTTCGCTGTTCCACACTTGCACCACATACGGGCCGGCGGCCATGCGGGTGGTGGAAAGGCGGATCAGTTCGTTGGAGCTGCGTTCGGATGCGGCCAGCGCTTCGCGACCATCCATGGACAGCACGCGCATTTCGAAGGGTGCCGAGATCCGGACTATGGCGTTCAGGTCGCCGCTGGTCGGGTTAGGGTACAGCTGGAGCGCCCAATCCAGCCCGTCCGTGCTGAGCACCATATTGCGGCTGCGGAAGGTGGGGAACATCTCGCGGAATGCTCCGGTCCCGTTCGGGTATCGGCCGGTGGTGGAGATCGGATACTGCACACCGAAGGTCACCTGATCGAGCAGGGTGGTGTCGGCAGCGTAGAGGTACAGCGATTCGCCTTCAGAGTTCAGCGCGAAGTTGGCATGCAGCGCTCCCTCATTCACCTCGTCATCGGCCCACACGATCAGGTACTGCCCCGGGGCCACCTGTTCAGGAGGGAGCGCCCACTTAAAGGGATCATCCGCGTTGTCGCTCAGGTACAGTGCTTCCGTGCTCACGGTCGCTCCGGACGGGTTGAACAGTTCGATCCAATCGTCGGCATCACCATGCTCATCCCGGACCGTGTTTTCGTTGTATGCCATCAGTTCGTTGATCACCAGGTCCCCCGGCCCGGGCAAGGTGAGCAGCTCGTAGGTCTCATATGCCGCGCGTGGTGGGGAAAAGACACCGGCCGTCGCGTTCTCCGCATATAGGTAGAACTGGACCCGGTTGCTCGTCACCATGATCGTGGTTCCGAAGATGCTGTCACCGGCCAGGCCGTCATCGTGCAGGCCATCGTCGTGCATCTCCAGGTAGGTAAATCGTTCGCTGCTGGACGCGCGATATGCCAGGAAGGCCGTATCCGCATTGGTGATCCGTGCCCGGATAGCGAGCGCTGTACCCAAGGAGAATGGCGTGGGTGTGTGGTCCACCTCTGAAATGCTCGGCTCTCCGGAAAGGCCCGGATAGCCGCTCAGGTAGCTCGTGCGGGCCTCCATCAGGTCCTTGATCCCCGGATAGTCGATCAGGTCGTTCACGGTGGTGTCCAGGTTCTGGAAGAACATGGCATCGCTGTAGAACTTATTGGTGTCGGCCAGCACATCCGCCGCGATGGTGTTCTGCATGGCGGAAGCGCTGGTGTAGTACGAACCGTCCGCGAAATGCTCCTGGACGATGGTGCGCAGGTGCGCCAGGAACATGCGCCGGTAGGTGTCGTTGCTCAACACGTTGCGGAACAGCGGCCTCGCGTAAAGCAGGAATTCATTGAGCTGGGTAAGCGGGTCGTACTGCATGGCCTGTGCAATGCTGAAGCCTGAGAAAAAGAGCGATGCATCGGTCAGTCGGAAGCTGGCGAAGGACATGTTCAGGTCCCACAGGATCGGGTTCCACAAGCCGGTCCTATCGCGGTACAGGTAGTAATTCTGAGCGTAGCCGACGTAGCTGTCGAAGTTGATGAGCGCGAAGTTGAAGGCGTGCATCCACAAGGCCCGGTCAACGTTCAATAGCTCGGCGATGCTGTCCGGATGCTGGTTCAACACGTCGATCAGCTCGAGCAGTTCCCCCCAGCCGTGGTCCGACTCAAGGGTGTACAGCGGATAGTAGTCCGTGGAGTCCGTTCCCGGTGTATCGCTCAGGTTGGAATTCTCGCCGTTCAGGTCCACCTGCGCAGGATTCCCTTTCACGAAACTCCCATCGCGCTCACCGAAATGGATGTCCAGGAATTGTGCATCAACGGATTCCACATTGGTGTACAGACCGATGTACACATCGTTCACATAGACCCGGGCGAAGTTGGCGCGCGAGGCAGGCATGTAGTCGCGGGCCACTTCGTAGCTCAACGCTTCGCGCACAAAGGAGGGATCCTGGATCACGTTGCTCAGCTTCAGCTTGTCCACCCCCTGGTAGCGCTGTCCGGCATTTACGTGGTTCAGCTTGATGTTGAAGGGGTTCTTGATACGATCGGGTCCGTAGGAACTATAGCCCTTGTAGCGCACACCCACATCCGGGAGGAACGTGCCATTGATGGTCAGGTCACCGGTCAGGCGATCATCGCCACCGGCCAGGAACAAGGTGTCTAGCAGGTCGTCCCAGTTGCTTTCAGCGAAATACAGGCGGAACTCCTGCACCACTCCCGGATCGTAGAGGTCCACTTGTGCGGCACTTTCATAAGGGACCGTACTGGCCCAAAGAATGGTTGCCGACAGTGCGGAAAGCCTCATCAAGCAACGATCAACGGCTCAGCGCAATCCGTTCGATGAAGCGTGTACCGTCCCGCAGCACAACCTCCAACATGTACGCGCCATTGGGTCGATCTTCCAGATCGATGGACGGACCGGGTGAATAGGTCGTAAGCGTGCGTCCTGTGCCGTCGATGAGCCGAATGGTCGCGAGGTCTGCTGTGTTGATCCCTTCCAATCGCACCGCACCGCTGGTCGGGTTCGGGAGCAGGACAATGGACCCTTTCAACCCCTCTTCGACCACCGTATTGATACCACAGGGGTTCTGCCCAAGCAAGGCGATGATGCCCGGATGGTCGCAGGTGTAGCGGAAGGCCTTCTGGGGGTCATCCGGGTATTGCCACACCACCGTCCCATTCATGTCCACCTCGTACATGTAGCCGTTGGAGATGGCCACGAATGTGTTGCCATCCGGCATACGATCAGAGGCGCTTTGCCCACTGTTGCCTACCAGAGCCACATGACGCCAGTCGTAGGTGCTTGGTGCGTAAGCCTGTCCGGGTGTGCGGGTATAGGTGTATCCGCTCAGGGGTGGGTTGATCGCATCGATCGTGGTGCCATTGTTACCGAGGGCTGAGTTATTAATGAATTGCAGGTATCCCGCGTCCGTATCCTCCCGTTGCCACAGATCTTCGGGCACTCCCATCGCTGCTGCCCTT
>JAGQVN010000181.1 GCA_020437905.1 Flavobacteriales bacterium | reverse complement strand
CGACCACATCCAGCCGCTGCCTATTGTCCGGCAGCACTTTCCGAGCTGTCAACGAGGCTTGCCTTCGAACGGGTCGACCTGGACCGGGAACGGGCGATCAGCTACCTCCGCGGTCAAGCCTTGCCGGCCAAGAGCGCCAGCGGCTGGGCTTTGATGTGCCATCGCGATCTCGGCCTGGGCTGGGCCAAAGGGGCGGGGAACCGGTGGAACAATCACTATCCGGCTCCCTGGCGCATCCGGAAACAGGTGTAGGTGGACCTTTCGATCGACCGAGAACCGGATGCATCTCCCTGTACGGTGGGGCGTTCGCGCTGTTAGGTAGTTTTGTAAGAAGCCGTTCCGCATCCATGAGCCTGCTCGGTACCGCCTTGGACCGTTTCGAACGACACAAGTTCGGGATCATCGGGACCCTTTTCCTGCATACGGTCCTCCTCTTCGGTCTGGCGATCGTTCAGGTGGATATGGAGCCTGCCCCCGAAGATCGTTCCGAAATGGTGGTGGAGGTCCTAGCTGAACCGGAACTGGAGCAATTGTTGGAAGAGATGGAGCGACCCTCCTCGGACGGCGCACCGGTGACCAATACGGTCAACGACCTGAACGCTCCTATCCGGAACGCATCGACCCGCCCCGCTTTGGACGCTCGGAGCCAGGAGCGGATCGCCGATAAGGTCATGGAGGAACTCATGAACATGGAGCGGGAGGAGTTCGATCGCTTGATGAACGAGCGTGCGGCACGCGGTGAGGAAGTGGAGATGCCGGAGTTGGATCCGAGCAAATGGAGCAAGGAGAACTACCTCGAGCAAGTGCGCGAACGCTCCCGCACGGAAGGCCCGGCCACCGTGGTCTACGACCTCAAGGACAGACACCATTTGTCCCTTCCGATACCCGCCTACCTGTGCACGGGAGAAGGTCGGATCGTGATAACAATCGAGGTGGATCGGCAGGGCACGGTCAAGAAAGCAACGTTGGATGGGGCCGGTTCGACCGAGGCCATGGGTTGCCTTGCCGAGTATGCGTTGGATTACGCCCAACGTGCGCGCTTCAATGCTTCGGCGACCGCACCCAGCGGACAACAGGGCACGATCACGTTCCTGTTCCTGGCCCAATAGATGTCATATTGTCTTGATTGCGCGCCCATTTGCGCCATATTGGCACCTACTCCCGCGTGGCATGAGGTTCGTTGCATCCAGAACAACTCGAAACGATAACGACCATGACCATCAAGAAATACCGTACCGAACCACGCCAAATGGCACCCTTCGGCAGCTTGTTCAATGATCTCCTTGCCAACGACCTGGGCCATTTCTTCCAAGGTGGGACCGATGCCTCCATGCCGTCCGTGAACATCAGTACAACGGATAAGGAGTTCTTCATCCACGTGCTTGCCCCCGGTTTTGAGAAGGACCGACTGAAGGTGGATGTCAAGGAGCAGCTCCTCACGATCGCGGGAGAAGCGGCTGAGCAACATCGTGAAAAGGAAGAACGCTCGATCCGGAAGGAATTCATACTTCGCTCCTTCGCTCGCAGCTTTCGATTGCCCGAAGATGCGGCTGTGGAAGGCATCGCCGCACAGTTCAGGAACGGGATCCTCGAACTGAGGATACCCAGGATGGGAAAAATGGAACCTGAAGCCAGGAAGATCGCCATCGACTGAA
The DNA here is from genome assembly GCA_020437905.1 of Flavobacteriales bacterium. Classification (GTDB taxonomy): domain Bacteria; phylum Bacteroidota; class Bacteroidia; order Flavobacteriales_F; family PHOS-HE28; genus PHOS-HE28. The sequence continues at coordinate 128 of JAGQVN010000181.1, read as the reverse complement.
CCGCTCCCGGAACACCGTGAAGGAAGGCCGCTTAACGCGGCCTTCGTCGTTCAGACCAATGCAACCTTGATCGCCGCGATCACGTTCATGTACGCTCCATCCCTTGCGGCCATGCACAAGGACCTGCT
>JAGQVN010000180.1 GCA_020437905.1 Flavobacteriales bacterium | reverse complement strand
GTGCTGCGCTTCGTGGAGCTCACGCGCGAACATCCGGTGCACGTGCGCTTCATCGAGTTCATGCCCTTCGCGGGCAACAAGTGGGGGCGTGAACGGGTGTACACCTATGGGGAGATGCTCGGGCACATCGGCAGCGTGCACAGCTTCACAAAGCTGCAGGACGACCCGAACAGCACGGCCAAAGCCTACCGCGTGGACGGCTGGCCCGGCACCTTCGCCGTAATCAGCACGGTGACCGAACCCTTCTGCGGCACCTGCGACCGTTTGCGTTTGACGGCTGAAGGGAAGATGCGCAACTGCCTCTTCGCCCGGGAAGAGACCGACCTGCTTTCACCACTTCGTAAGGGCGAGGACGTGGCACCGCTCATCGAGGCCAATGTCCTGGGCAAGCACCTTCTGCTGGGCGGGCTTCCCCCGTTCAAGCCAGAGGCGGAAGAACAGGTGTTGAGGGACCTGAGCGAAAGGCCAATGGTGAGCATCGGTGGGTGAATGCGGACAATGCGGACAATGCGAACAATCTGACCAATGAGGGAAATGAGGTCAATCTGACCAATGAGGTCAATGTGTTCAATATGACCAGCAGGCTTAGCGCTTGGCGTTGGCCGTTCGGATGATCGTGTACAGGAGCGCACGCACTTCGTCCAAGTCTTCCATCAAGCCCTGGTCATAGGGAAGATCGGGAGACTCCTGGCAGAGCTTCAGCCAGAAGTTGGTCTCTCCTGCCTCCTTCTCCGCCAGGGCATCTTGTGGATAAAGTCAGCCCGACTGGAGGGGTGTTGGGCCTCGTGGATGTTCGCGGCCACCGAGGTCGCACTTCGGAAAAGCTGACGGGCCAGGTCCACCCAGCCTTCACCCCGAAGCCGCTTGCTGAATGGCACGATACGCATCGCCATCGCGAACGACTTTTCCAACACCGGGTTCGTCCGCTGTTCGGAATACCCTGCAGCTGCATCCTCCACCAGCCAGTTCCTGATCTCCTCCATCATCCTCCGTCACATATATCTCATTGTGCTCATTTCGACCATTGAACGCATTTCCCTCATTGACCTTATTGAACTCATTGCTCAGAGCTCCTGCTCGTAGTAGATCTTGTAGTACTTCCGGCCAGCGTCGTCCACCCCGCGCTCGATCTTGTTGCGATCGCCGTGGATGTAGATGTGGAAGTTCTTGTCCAGCTTCAGCACGCTCTTGAACACGCGGGCCTGCTTCTTTACCGCATCCGGTGAGATCGTGAAGCGCTCGCCGAGGTCCACTTCGCGTTCCTCCTGATAGCGTTCGCCGAACTTTTGGAAGCGGTCCACCACCTCGTCGTTCTCGAACACCTCGCGGGCGAAGGAGGTGCGGTCGAAATCGGTATTCTCCTTGAAGTATTGGACCGAGCGATTCAGCAGGTCGATCTGATCGGCCTTGGGGATCTCATAGTCGTGGGGAAGCTCCTGCGTGATGAAGCGCTTGGTCATATCCAGCACGTTCCTGGTGCTGTTCACGTGGTCGCGCTTGGGCCGTTCGTTCAGGAAGCTCCTGCGCCAAAGCTCCGATGTGGAAGGATCATCAATGATGAAGAGTGTGGGAGCATCACCGGTGAACACCACCAAACAGGCCATGTCCGGCTTTCTGGTCCCAAGGCCACGACCCAGTCGCAGTCCCAGTTGCGTACCCTTCAACTTGCTTTCCAGAAATACCTCCTTGTCCTCGAACTGAAAGATGCCGAGCGCCTCGTACACCTCTCCTGCCACCTCCACGTCCGTGAACTTCACTACGAAGAACTCACCACCCCGACGTGCGTGTTCCTGGCACGCGGCTTCGAGGTGTCGGCCGATATCCAATGAACATGGGACGAGCTCCTCCCCTGCCTCGATGCGCTTGCAACAGGCCTCCACCAGGTTCGGGGAGCGCTTGTCCCCTGGTGTGAACTCCGAGGTGCTGCCCATGGCCGCGAATGGCTTGAGGAAGAATCGGCGGAGGAAGGCCTGCTCCTCGTCGCCTTTGATCACCGCACTGTGATCATTGAAGATGCTCTCTTCGCCACCGGCACCGATGCGATGCACGACGAACTCAACGACCGTGGCTTCCTTTCCTTGGACCATGCGGCGAAAATACCCGCAAGTGTCATCACAGGGTAGCCTTGATCCCCGTCCGATAGTCCGTGGACTGAACGTTCAAGGCATGCTCCAGTTTGCTGCTGTCGAACCGGTAGTCGTGCTCGAACTGGTACATCATTTCCTTATTCTCTCGCAGCACTGGGACGAACAGGCCCATCAGCGCGAGCATCCAGCCCGGCGCCACCTGGAGCTTGAACGGCTTGCCGGCCTGCTCACAGGCGATGCGAACGAACTGCTCGCCGGTGATGGCTTCCTTGCTCGTGAGCGCATGCCACACCTGCCCGTAGGCCGAATGGGTGTTGCCGAGCAGGGCCACGCTGCGGCCCGCATCGGGCGTGTAGGTGAAGGTGTGTACGGCCTTGGCGTTGCCCACCCATTGTGGGGTCTTGCCCGCGCGTAACCGCTCAAAAACCGTGGCATGCGTAAGGCTCAAGGTCGCGTTCGGGCCATAGAAGTCGGCCGCACGGATGATCATGGCCTTCAGGTCACCGAGCTTCACTTCGTCCATCAAGTCGGAGGCGATCCGAGCTCGTACTTCGCCCTTCCTGCTGCATGGGTTGTAAGGCGTGTCCTCGCTCATGGTGCCATTCACTTTACCGTATGCGTAGACATTGTCGAAGAAGACCAAGTTGGTGCCATGGCGTTTACACGCATCGATGGTATTCCGCATCACGCGCGGCCATTGGTCGGCCCACACGGTGGCATCGTACTTCAAGCCCGCCACCAGATAGGCCACCTCACTACCCTTCATTGCTTCGCTTACTGCGGTGGCATCCAAGAGGTCGGCCGGGAACAGCTCATCGGTCGCGTTCACCTGCCTCGGGTGGCGGCTTACTTGACGGACCTTGTTCGTGTATTGCGGAAGGAGCTTGGAGAGCTCGTTGCCGATGACCCCGTTGGCGCCGAGAATGGTCTGCATGTCCCTTTCGTCCTTGATGTGTTATGCCAGGTCACGTCATCTCCCGTGCCGGAACGCATGCTCCTGCACCTTCACTACATGCATTACGAATGGAAAAAGCGCGTCCATCGTCTCTTGTGCTCCGCGTGTCGAGCCAGGCAACGTGATCACCAGGGTGCGGCCGATCATGCCCGCGATGCCACGGCTCATCATGGCCCAGGGCATGCGCTCCTGTCCGTAACTGCGCGCGGCTTCCATGATGCCGGGCACTTCCCGATCGAGCAAGGGCGCGATGGCCTCGGGTGTTCTGTCACGTGGTGAAAGACCCGTACCTCCTGTAGTGAGGATGAGATCCAGAGCCTCTTTGGCCCACCCCCGGATCTGCTCCGCGATCTGCTCCGGTTCATCGGGGACCACGTTCATTTCAGCGATCTCTACCTCCAGTGCCTCCAGGCGCTGAGCAATGGCCGAACCGGCTTTGTCCTCCTTCTTCCCACTGCTCACCGAGTCGCTGATCACCAGCACAGCTGCTTTTACCGGCTTATCGAATCGATCCTTCCAATCACTCTTACCGCCCTTCTTCTCCACCAAGCGGATGGTCCCGATCGTCACTCCCTTGTCGATCGGCTTCAGCATGTCGTAGATCGTGAGCGCCGCGACGCAGGCCCCGTGCATCGCCTCCACCTCCACTCCCGTGCGATAGATCGTCCGCACTTTCATCGTTACGGTGATCTCCTGCACGCCGATCTCGAATCCCACTTCTGCATGCTCCACCGGTAAGGGATGGCAGTCGGGGATCAGTTCATGGGTCTTCTTCACCCCGAACAGTGCAGCGACCCGCGCGCTTTCCAGCACATCGCCCTTCGGTACGCGCTTTTCCTTCAACGCGGCGATGGTGGCGAGGTCGCTCACGGTGACCACGGCAGTGGCTGTCGCCTCTCGGAGCGTCGTGGGTTTGTGGGTGATGTCGATCATCTGTTGGGGCTGGTCCTACTGGTGGTCAGGTCGACCCGATGGGTCGACGCTACGGTTGGTCTTCCACGTGTGGGTCTCATCCGCAAAGATCTCCTTGCCAAAGATGGGTAGGTCGGCCTTGATGCGGTCCACGACCCAGGCCACCGCTTCACGAGCCGCCTTGCGGTGTGGGGAGCTCGCAAAGACAAAGAAACATAGCTGCCCGGCGGGGATGCGTCCCAGGCTGTGATGCACATGCAGGCAGATCATGCTCGGCCACAGCGCGAACGCCTCCTCGCGGATGTCGGTCATCCGCTCAAGGGCCATGTCGCGGTAAGCGGTGAACGCTATCGCTTCGACCGTTGTAGCGGACGGACGATCGTCCGCCCCTGCAACGCCATCCGCACGAACCTGCCCCAGGAACAATTCATGCGCACCGATGTCCATGCGCGTGGCGTGTTTGGCCAGACTATCGGCCACGAACTGGGGGTCGATGGGACCTTCGATGAAGATGTCGCGCACCTTATGCTTCTTCTCGCTCATCCTCCTGCGAACGGGGGGAGCATAGCCACCTCCTCATTGCCATTCAATGGCTGGTTCCCATTGACGACCTTCCGATCGACGGCCATCGCGAACATCAGCCCCTTCGTGTTCGGGAAACGTCGACGGAATTCCGCGCGCAATTCATCCGTGGCAGCTCCTTCCAATTCGACTACGTCGCTTCCTGCCTTTTCCGCCAGAATGCCGAACAGGTGCACGCGCATGGCTCAAAGATCGGAAGGGCTGTTCAGGTTGCGGAACAGGTCCTTGGGCCAGCCGTCGGTCCCAGGCGTCATTTCCAAATAGGTCGTCCGTACCAAAGCAAGGGCATCGCTCATCTTCAGCACACCATCGTCCACACAGCGCTTGAAGACCGGTAGACAACGTCGATGGTACACCGCGGAGAGCGGCTCGATGAGCCCATCATGTTTGGGAACCACGGCATCCGTGGCATTGCCCAGTTCGATCATCACATGTTGGAGTGCGCGTGGTGTCAAGGCCGGTAGGTCGCAGGCCACGAGCAGCAGGTGGTCATTGCTGGCGTAGCGCAGCGCGGTGGCCAGACCTCCTAGCGGGCCATGACCCGGACGGTCATCGGCGATGACGAAGGGACCGACATGACCATGTTTGACCGGATCACCGATCACCAGGAGTTCCGAAACAAGCGGTTCCAACAGGTCCATGGCGCGATCCAGCAGGGAACGCCCCTGGTGATCCATGAGCGCCTTGTCCTGGCCCATGCGTCGGCTTTGTCCTCCGGCGAGGATCGCTCCTGTCCAACCTTGTGCCATCAGCAGGGAAGGTAGTGCACTTCGACCGGGTCTCCCACGGCATAGTGCCGCTTATCCTCGGGAAATCGCACCAGCGCGTTGGCATGGATCAAGGAGCGTAGCATGTGCGAACCCTCATCCCGCAACAAGCTCAGCTTTCCGTCAGCTACCCGTGCCGCGCGGAACTCCGTGCGCTGCCCTTTGAGCGAGACCTGTTCCTCGAGTTTGAGATGATGCACGTTGTGACGCGTGGTTTCGCTTCCCATCATGCCCTTTGTGAAGGGCAGCACATAGATCCAGGCAAGGATCAGCACGGCACGTGGATTTCCAGGAAGGCCGAACACGGGCCGATCGTTAAGGGTGGCGAAGAGCATCGGTTTACCGGGTTTCTGAGCAATTCCGTGCACATGCACCTGCGCCCCCAACTCCTCCAGCACCGGACGAACCAGGTCATGGTCCCCGATGGATACGCCACCGGTGGAGATCACCAGATCGGCATCCTGCACTGCCCGAGAGAATGCCTGAGCGAGCGCGTCGCGCTCATCGACGACCAGTTCATGAGGCAATAGCACCTTGCATCCCGCTGCCGCCAGGACCGCTTGGAGCATGTGCTCGTTGCTGCTCGGTATGCGGCCCGGGATCTGCTCATCGTTCGACATGAATTCGCCACCCGTGCGAATGATCCGGACCCGGGGACGTTCGGTGACCTTGACCCGCTCGATACCGCAGCTGGCGAGCAGTCCAATGGCAGCAGCATCCAGCCGCTCGCCTGCCTGCATCAAGCATTCCCCTTGGGTGACCTGTTCGCCTTTTCGCCTGATGTGCGAGCCGCCGACCACCGGAGCTGTGACCGCGAGCGCCTCACCTTCAACGTGCGCATGTTCCTGCATGACAACCGCGAAGCATTCCTGTGGCACCATGCCACCCGTGAAGATCCGTAGTGCTTCCCCCTCGCTCAGCGAACGCAGATAGGTATCTCCGGCCGCCACCTCACCAAGTATCCGCCACGGCCCCTGCGGGCCGCCGACCGCATAGCCATCCACTGCGCTCATGTCGAACAAGGGATGTGGAAAGGGTGCGTGTACCTCTTCCAGGAGGAAGGATCCCCACGCATCCGACAAACCGAGCTCGACCGGGGAAAGCTTCTTTACCATGCTCATCACACGATCGAAGCCTTGCTCGAACGATATCATGGCAATAACAATTTGATCGAGGCCAGCAGCAACAGAAAGCCGAGCACTTGCTTGAGCCGTGGTTCGCTCATTCTCATCGATCCAATGTACCCACCCATGGCACCTCCCAGCACGACCGCGATCACCCAGGGGATCACATCCTGTTCAAAGGTCGCTCCTTGGACGCCCAGACCGATGAGCCCGGAAAGACTGTTCACCAGAATGAACAAGGCGCTGACCGCTGCGGTGCGCTTGGCGTCGGCCCATCGAAGGAGAAGCAGCAAGGGGCTCAGCAGAATGCCTCCTCCGATCCCGATCATCCCGGACACAAAGCCCAACAGCGCCCCTGCGACCAGAGCGAGAGGCATCACCACCTGTCGGTCGCTGGGACCCGCTTTGCCTGACAGACCCATCAGCCTGGCCACGGCGAACAGCAAACAAATGGCCAGCAGGCGCCTATAGAGAATGGGGTCCAATTCCACCTGGGCTCCTAAGTAGGCTGCCGGAACAGAGGTGATCGCGAAGGGCCAGAATGTCGACCAATGGAAGTGCCTGGCACGGGCGAACTGTACGAAGGAGATGCCACTGACGAACAGGTTCATCACCAGTGCCGAAGGCCGCATGACATCTTGAGAGTATCCCAGCAAGGCCATAAGAGCGAGGTATCCACTGGCCCCACCATGACCCACCGATGCGAACAGCAGCGCAATGACCGCCAAGGACAACAGCAGGAGCACCGGGTTCATTCGGCAGGTTGAAGCGAACGCGCGTCGATCGAAATGGCACGGCCTTGGTCGTTGACGAGCTCGATCTGACCTGCGTGCGATCGGTCGTTGTCCAAGAGCTCCTTCAAGCGATCCATGACCAGCTCCGCGACATGCCGCAACAGCTGTACACTGACCTGCCGCATGTCGCAGCCATCCTGGTCCGGTCCAGGTCGGCCGGAGAAAATGTCCCGGAGCCCAGGTCCTGGCGCGTGCAACAGAACGACCTGCCCGTGATCGGCATGAACGGCAGCACTGATCAGCGGCAACGCCAGTCGTGCACAGGTCGCATCCAGGAGGAAGC
>JAGQVN010000179.1 GCA_020437905.1 Flavobacteriales bacterium | reverse complement strand
CTCGGAAGCACGTGTGGCAACTACGGAAGTATCTGGACGGACTATGACAACAATGGTGACATGGACTGCTTCGTGGCCAAGTGCGGCTGCGATCCGGTGGACCTGCTGATGCGGAACGACGGCAGCGGCCAGTTCAGCAGCGTTGCCACAGCCGCCGATTTCGCGGACAATCATCAGAGCTGGAGCAGCGCCTGGGGCGACTTCGACAACGACGGTGATATGGATGTGGTCGTGGGTTCAAGCTCCAGCAGCTACCACAAGGTGATGGAAAATGATGGGACCGGCAACTTCACCAATGTCACGGTGGGGTCGGGATTCGACAACTTCTCGGGGCAGTCCATTGAGTGGACCACGCATGACTTCGACAACGATGGCTTTCTGGACGTCATGGGCGGTGGCTCCCTGATGATGGGCAATGGTGACCTCACCTTCACGCAGGTGGCCGGCACTTTCTCGAACGGGCCCATGGGTGACGTGAACAACGATGGCTTCGTGGACTACATGAACGGCGGTACGGCGAAGGTGAACGATGGGAACAGCAACCACTATTTGAAGGTGGCCACGCACGGCACCATCAGCAATCGGGATGGCATCGGTGCACGCGTGGAGGTGGTCAGTGCGCTGGGCACCCAGATCCGCGATGTGAAGAGCGGCGACGGTTTCCGGTACATGAGCAGCCTGAACACCCATTTCGGATTGGGCCAGGATGAGGTCATCGACCAGGTGACCGTTTACTGGCCTTCGGGCATCACACAAACGATCCTGGCCCCACCGATAGATACGCTGCTTGTCATCGAGGAAGCCATCTCCACCTCCGTGAACGACGGACAAGTGATCCAAGACCTCAGTGTATATCCAAACCCCGCGAAAGATATCCTTACCCTGAAGTCCCTGATCGAACTACGCGGTTCACTCATCCAGGTGGTGGATGCTGCAGGGCGCGTGGTGCTTGAAAGGGTGCTGCAACAGAACCAGATCGACCTCGCAGACCTGGCCACGGGGGTGTACACGGTTCGTGCCTATGCCGCCGACCGGACCCTCTCGCTTCCGTTCATGAAGGAATAGGACCCTGATCGATGAACCTGCTTGTCCCCGGACCGGCCCGCCACACGGGAAGGTCCGGGGACTTAACTTGGTGACCCCATGTCCAGGAACATCAGCACACTGAGTGGCCGGGAAGGCCGGGAGCTCGACGACTCCCTCTGGGAACGCCTGCAGCAGGCCGCTGCGAAGAACGGCGGAAGCCCCGGCGACACCGCCCATACCGAAGTGGCCGACGACTTCCTGATCGGCGAGGCCATCACCTACGGCACCAGCAGCTTCTACGATTTTCTGAAGAAGGAGAACCAGGGGAAGAAGGCCTACGTGTGCAACGGCAGCACCTGCCTGGTGGCGGGTACGCAGGACCGTGTGCTGGCCGAATTGGAAAAACATTTCAAGCCCGAGGAGATCGGGCACATGTGCTGCCTGGGGCGCTGCCACGAGAACAGTGCCTTCAATGTGGGCGACGTGAACTATAGCGGTGGCGCGATCGACCAGCTGGACGCGATCGTAAAGGGCGAACCCGTGCAGGCGATGGACGCCTATCACGTGGGCACCTCCCGCACCGAGCCCGTCCTCACCGGGCCCATGCCGAAGCTGGAGGAGT
>JAGQVN010000178.1 GCA_020437905.1 Flavobacteriales bacterium | reverse complement strand
CTGCGGTCCTATCTTGGCTCGCGAACGAAACTTCTTCAACATGCCTGCGACCTTTGCTCCTGACGATAGCGGAAGTACTCAGCGGCCTGACATGATCAGCGGACTGGGGATCCTGAGCTTCGTGAACATCGGCTTGTTCATCCTCATCTATGGCCTGGCCTTCGTGGTCATGCTGGGGTTGAAGAGCGTTCCCGAGGAAGAGTTCATCGGAATGATGAGGCAACAGGTCGAGGACCTGGGCTCCATGATGCCCGCGGATCAGCTGGGTATGGTGGAGGAGATCGGGACCCTGCTGTACCATAGCGGTGCCATGCTGATGCTGATCTACCTGCTTCGGACCCTGGTCCGTGGATGGGGCGTATTGAGCATGTGGCGCGGCCGAAAGAGCGGGTTCACGGTCTATGCCGCTGCCCAGGTCATTGGCATTTTCGCGCCGCACATCATCCTCCCGTTCAGCATGATGGGCTTGTTCGGACCGATACTCACCATCGTGATGGTGGTCCTCTATGGCACGCAGCGCAAACGCCTTACATGACCCAGGCCTGATCGGTCCTCAGGTCTACTTGCGGTGAGCAGGACCGCTGACCGACGTAGCGATCACTGATGAACTTTGCGCCCGTTATTCAGCGGGCAAGTGATGCAACGGCGCTGATCTCCACGTTCACGCTGCGTGGTAGCGATTTAACTGCGACGGCCTCACGCGCAGGATAGGGTTCCTTGAAATACCCCGCATAGACCTCGTTCACGACGTGATAGTGCTCCATGCTGCTCAGGAAAATGGTACACTTGACCACCTGGTCGAACCCTGCACCAGCGGCCTCCAACAAGGCCCCCAGGTTGCGCATGACCTGATGGGTCTCCTCCTCAATGGTGGCCAAGCACAAGCTGCCAGTAACGGGGTCCAAGGCGATCTGCCCGCTCAGGAAGAGCAGGTCCCCGGATCGAACGGCAGGGGAATACGGAGCGATCGGCTTAGCTGCCCCTGTCGGATGGATGGAACGTTTCATCGGTTCATCGTAGATCGAAGATCCGTTCCTCAAGCTTCGGAATGGATCGGGATGCGCTTCGGGAAGCGCGGTATTTTTGCGCCCAATGGCAAAGAAAAGCCCTCTGATCCTGGTAACCAATGATGATGGCGTGTTCTCCCCCGGGATACGCACCCTGGTGGAGGAAATGCTACCGCTCGGCACTGTGCTGGTCGTGGCTCCGGACAAGCCACAAAGTGCGATGGGGCATGCGATAACGATCCACAATTTCCTGCGGTTGGCCCCGGTCGACCTGGTGCCGGGCGCGGAAGCTTACAGTTGCAATGGCACACCCGTGGATTGTGTGAAACTGGCCATCTACAAACTGCTGGATGGTGCCAAACCTGACCTGCTCGTCAGCGGAGTGAACCATGGCGCCAACATCAGCATCAATGTGCTGTACAGCGGAACGATGAGCGCCGCCGTGGAAGGTGCCATGGAGGGGATACCAAGCATCGGGTTCAGCCTGATGGACCATAGCATTGAGGCGGATATGGAACATGTGCGACCGGTGATCAGGTCCGTCACGGCCAATGTACTGGACCACGGCATGGAATTCGGCTACTGCTTGAACGTGAACATACCGCGGAAGGAGCATGGCCCGTTGATCGGCATGCGCGTATGCAGACAGGCCAGGGCGAATTGGGAGGATGAGTTCGAGACACGCAAGGACCCGACCGGGAAGGAGTACCACTGGATGAAGGGGGAGTTCAGAAGCGATGATCATGGCCAGGACACGGATGTCTGGGCGGTACAGAACGGCTACGTGAGCATCGTACCCACACAGTTCGATATGACCGCCCATCATGCCATTGCCACGCTGAACACCTGGGACCATGTCCTGGGATAGCAGGAATGCCGGGGTGGCCGCCGGGATGTTGGCTCCGGTGATCGGTTTCATCCTGTACGGGGTCCTCTATACTCAGATCATTCGTCCGGGACACGAGCTGTCCTACTTCATCCAGGACCTGTTCCTGGGCACCCCGGAGTATCGGGCGCCGATCCTTTCGCTGGCGCTGATCGCCAACCTGCCGCTCTTCTTTTACTTCGATCGCAGGAAATGGTCGCATGCCATGCGTGGCGTGTTGGTATCCATGTTCATCTATGCGGCGTTGATCGTTGCCCTCTGGCTGTGATGGGGAAACGGGTCTATGTCATAGCGGGCGAAGCGAGCGGTGACCTTCATGGTGCGAACTTGATTCGTGAGCTTCTGGTCGCGCATCCGGAGATCCAGGTGCGTGCCTGGGGAGGCGATCGCATGGCAGAGGCAGGTGCAGAGGTGGTGAAACACATCCGTGACCTTGCGTTCATGGGCTTCGCGGAAGTGGTCGTCAATCTCAGGACGATCCTGTCGAACCTGGCCTGGTGCAAGCGGGATATCCTTGCGTTCGACCCTCACCTGGTCGTTTTGATCGACTATCCCGGTTTCAACCTGCGGATAGCTGAATTCGCAAAGCGTTCCGGGATACCGGTAGCGTACTACATATCTCCGCAGGTTTGGGCTTGGAAGAAAGGTCGCGTGAAACGCATCGCGCGAGACGTCGATCACATGTTCGTGATCCTGCCATTCGAGCAGGAATGGTATGCCAGGCACGGCATGGATGTTGAATTCGTCGGCCATCCGTTGCTGGATGCGATCCAACGTGAGGGTGCTCATCCACTGGTACCGCTCCCAGGAATGGACGGCCGTCCAGTGATCGCCTTGCTTCCCGGAAGCCGCAGACAGGAGATCAGCCGGATCCTTCCGGTGATGCTCGATGCGGTCCGGCAGGTACACGATCATCAGGTATTCGTGGCTGCAGCACCGTCAGTTCCCGACACGGTCTATGGACCGTTGCTTCAGGGTAGCGAGGCCGTCCTTGTCCGAGGGCTGACCTATGATCTGTTGCGTCATGCGCGAGCAGCCTTGGTCACGTCGGGGACCGCCACGTTGGAGACGGCCTTGTTCGGGACCCCATTGGCGGTCTGCTACAGCGGTGGTGCATTGAACGTGTGGTTGGCAAGACGTTTGGTCGATCTGAGGTACATCTCACTCGTCAATCTGATGATGGATCGGGAGGTCGTGCGGGAAATGATCCAGGGGGACCTGACCCCGAAAAAACTGCATCATGAGCTCATGCGCATCCTGAACGATGGTCCTGAGCGGGAGGCCATGCTCTCCGACCTGGAGGAGCTGCGCAAGCGTGCGGGTGGGGCGGGTGCTTCGCGGACTGTAGCCGAAGGCCTGTGGAAAATTCTTGAGCAGCGGTCAGAAAGCGCCTGATCGCCTCGGATACATTAGCCGTCATGCCCCGGTGGTCCTGGCCTCTCGTGTTCACGCTTGTTCTGGTCCGGCCGGTCAGTGGTCAGTTCCAGGAGGTACAGATCGCCGTGCACCACGGAACTCCGATCACAAGCGCTACCGCCATGAGCAGCAGGGGAGCAATGCGGATCCAGGCTGACGGCCGCATGGTCGGAGAGCTGGGACCGAACGATGGGCTCAGGTTGTCCCTGGTGAACGGTAAGATCACGGCCCGGTCGCTTTCCGGCAGCTGGTCGGCCGAAAGGACCTTCACCCTGGTGCCCCGGGATCCAGCGGGAGGCGTGCGTCTGAAAGGGACCGTCCCGGCCATTGGTGAAAGGAACTATCCCGGGGCCATGGAGGTCCGGAGGACGAAGGCCGGTACGTTGAGCTTCGTTTCCGAACCCCCGCTGGAGGAATACGTGGCCGGGGTCGTTCAGAGCGAGGCCGGGAACGACAAGGCCATCGAGTATTACAAGCTTCAGGCAGTAAGCTGCAGGACATACGCATTGGCGAACGCCAGGAAGCACGCTGAAGATGGGTTCGAACTATGCGATCAGGTCCATTGCCAGGTTTACCATGGAAAAAGCTCCAATGGAGCGATCACCGATGCCGCCCGGGCCACGCGAGGCATGGTCGTGGTGGACGCTGACATACGCCTGATCCATGCGACCTTTCACAGCAATTGCGGTGGTGAAACACTGAACGCGGAAGATGTTTGGAGCAAGGAGGAGCCCTATCTGAGGGCCACGGTGGACACCTTTTGCGTTGCCCAGCCTCATGCCACTTGGATGCGCACCATGAAGATCAAGGATTGGCTGACCTATTTGTCCGATAAATACGGTGTTCCTGTTCGGGATACGGCCGTGACCGGGGCCTTGTTGAACTACGAGCCGCGCTGCCGGGACCTGTACCTCAATGCCAAGGAGCCCTTGGTCCCATTGACCCGGGTCCGTCACGACCTGGGATTGAAGAGCACCTATTTCCGGATACGGCCGGACGGGGAGCAGGTGGTCTTCCATGGCCGAGGGTTCGGTCATGGTGTGGGGCTGTGCCAGGAAGGTGCCATGGAAATGGCGAGGCAGGGGCGCACGTTCACGGACATCCTGCATCATTACTACGCCAACGTGCATCTGGTGGACCTGAGCATGCTGGATTTTTTCCGGGATGACGCCCAATGACGACGAGCGTACGCTGCATCATCAACGATACAAGGGGCCGGGTCCGCAACGGTCATCCCTGGGTATTCGACAATCAGGTCCTGCGATTGGACGGTCTGCCCGCCCCCGGTGATCTGGTCCAAGTGTTCGACGCCAAGCGCGGTGCCTTGGGTCAAGGCTTTTTCAATCCCCGGTCGAAGATCCGCATTCGGATGATGACCCGTTCCCTCGAGGAGCCGGTCGACCAGCACTACTTCACGGATCGCATCAGATCGGCGTGGGCGCACCGGGAACGATTCGGTTATCGCTCGGCTGCCAGAGTATTGTTCGGTGATGCTGATGGGGTCCCTGCATTGGTCATCGACAAGTTCAATGAAGTGCTGGTGCTGCAGACCCTCGGTCTGGGAGTGGATCGCTGCAAGCCCCTGATCGTCCGATCGCTCTTGGAACTGTTCGACCCGGTCGCAGTGGTGGAGCGGAACGATGCACCGGTGCGGGAGAAGGAAGGGCTGGACCAGGTGAAAGGCGTGCTGTACGGAACGGTGCCCAGCGAGTTGCAGATCGAGGAGAATTGGCCGCCCGATTCATCAGGAGGCCCTCGATTCCTTGTGGATGTATTGAACGGCCAGAAAACGGGCCACTTCCTGGACCAGGTAGCCAACCATTCGGCCATTCGCCCATTATGTGCGGGAGCGCGCGTCCTCGATCTTTTCACGCATACCGGAGGATTCGCCATTCATGCGGCACGCTATGGAGCGATCGAGGTCAAGGGGTTGGATATCGGGGTGGACGCTGTTGCGACAGCGCAGAAGAACGCCATGCTCAATGGATGCACTGAACAGTGCCACTTTGAGGTGGAGAACGTCTTCGATCACCTGTCCCGGGCAAGTGCAGCAGGGAGGAAGTGGGATGTCATCATCCTGGATCCCCCGGCGTTCGCCAAGAGCAGGGCGGTACTGGATAAGGCGATACGCGGATACAATGAGATCGCCTTGCGTGCCATGAAGTGCATTCCTTCAGGGGGCTACCTCGTCACCTGTTCCTGCTCACAGCATATGGGCGCTGAGCTCTTTCGACGGGTTACCGCCGATGCTGCGCTGGATGTTGGTCGTCAGGTGCGTGAGATCCATTACGGGACCCAGCCGCCTGACCATCCCATTCATTGGAGCATCCCTGAAACGCATTACCTCAAATGCCTGATCCTTCAGGTGCTGTGATACGTGCACTGTCGGCCTCGATCATTGGAGGCCCTTGGATCAGCTCCACTACCACAGGCAGCAGGTGTTCTGCACAGACCTGGCCGCCCTTGCTGTTCAAGTGGCAATAATCAATGAAGAGCTGCTCTCCGTCATATGCCCTTTCGTTGAACGCAGGGTTCATGTCAACGAAGGGAACATCCCAGGTCCGGGATACCTGCTCCAGTTCCTGAAGTACCGTGGGATAGAGCACCGGTGCATTGGGGTCCTTGTTCAGAAATGCCGATTCCACGTCCGATAGAAGGTCCACATCCCGAAGGACCAGCATGGGCTGGAGGCAGATGATCGCCTTCACGCCTTCCCTTTGCAGGAGGAACAGGTTCGTTTCCATGCTCCGCAGATACTGTGCGCCGGACAGCTGCTTGTGTGCTTCGATGCGTTCCTGGTCCGTATCGTACGGCCTGGTCAGGTCGATCCGTTTACTGTTCATCTGAGCATCCCGATTCAGCTTCCAGGCCACGTATCCGCGGAAAGCTCCGCTGTACTTCGACATCCAGAAGGCGAACGCATCGAGAACGGTACCGAAGGACGGTTCCTGCAGCCTTGTTTTCCAGAACTGGTATCGAAAATCGCTGAGGTATCGATGCTCCGGGTTCGTGCTGTAATGGTCGTTCGCTCCATCGAAGAAGATGACAAGGTCCGGGTCGAACTCGAGCAGTTCGCTCAGCAGGTACTGCGTGTGCTGGAACACCTGGTAACCGGTCACGGCCGCATTGATCACTTCGACCTTTCGTCCCGGAAGATGCTCCTTCAATAGCACCTCCAGATGGGCATCGATCGTCTCATCGTCGTTCACATGCGCTATCGGATAAGGCGGTGCGCTGGAGATCCCATGGGCAGCGGATCCTCCGAGGAGAAAGATGCGGAACGTGCCTTCCGCTTTTTCAACAGCTACATCGTCGACCCTGCGGAAGCCGTTCCGCTCGATGGTCATCCGATCACCTTGCCCATCGCCTTCCGTGAAACCGGGTACGTGCTCATAAACGCGATAGTAATTGAACCGGAATTTGCTCTCCGCGGATTTCTGAAGGACTTGCCCCATGTAGAATCTGGCACCGATCTCCACACAGGCCATGGTGAAGATGAGCAGGAACAAGAGGTAAAGGACCCGACCCCGAAGGGATGAGCTTGCAAGCTTTTGTGCCATGCGTTCTGGTAGCGACTGCCAGCGAAGTTAACCGGCGCGCTGTTTCAGTTCTATCGCGCACAACAGTGGTAGCGACACGCGTTACGCCCCGCACGATGCGTATTGTCAACGTTGGTCCCTTTTCCGGCATGTTCCATTTCCGATGGCTTCGGCAGACGGAAGTGTTGTTCGATGTTGCATTCCCTCAATCTCGACTCGGACAAGATCATCGTGGAGCGTTCCTGCTCGTTCAGGTGCCGATGGACCTGCGTCCCTTCGTACTGCATAACTTTCCCGGAAAGACCTGCTGGTCAGCCTCCATGGGGCTGATCTCGAAAAGATCTCCACGTTTCAGAAATGGCAGCAGAACGTGAATGGTGGAGAGCTTTGGTCCGTGCACCCATGTTCAGGGCTTTTCTGCCCTTTTCTATCGGGATCGCTATTTCCCTTTTTGTTCGTGTTCCGTTCCAATGGACGGCAGTGCTCTTCTTGAGCCTCGCGCTGGTGTTCCTGGTGTTACACAAACTTCCCATTGCCTTTGAGGTCCGGTGGGTGCATGGACTGGCGGTGCAAACGTGCCTCTTGAACATGGGTCTGTTCTGGGGAACGGTTCGTGCACCAGGAGCGGACCAGGCGGACATGGGGAAGCAGCGTACGTTCAAGGTCCATCTTATCGAGCAGTATCGGTCGGGCGGAGAACTGCTTCGCTTTCGTGCTGTAACGATCGCAGGGATCGATGGCGACCGCCCGGTCGCCGATCGCAGAAAGCTCCTGGTGCTCCTTTCCCTTGAGGATGGGGAGCCAGGGCCCCAAGCGGGAGATATGCTATGGGTGACAGGCACTTTGCGCTCAGTGGAGCGGTCCCCGGACCCAGGGGGTTTCGATCGTGGGTCTTGGTTGAGGTCGAAAGGGATCCATGCGGAATTGTACGTGAGACCCGAGGACCGCTTCTATGTTGGTCACAGTGGGCTCCTTGCTCGATACGCCCAGGCTGTCCAGGGTCGACTGGTGGCACGGTTGAAGCGTACCGCGATGGATGAGGACCAGCGCGGGATCGTCCAAGCAGTGGTGTTGGGCGCCCGAGAGGACCTCAGCGGTGATGACCGGGATGCCTTCGCACGGAGCGGGACCATGCACGTGCTTGCCGTTTCAGGCATGCATGTTGGTTTGGTCTATCTGCTGCTGGATGTCCTCCTCCGCGTGCTTGGTTCGGGCCCGGTACAACGATGGATCAGGGCTGGAGCGATGGCGGTCGCCCTGGTCACCTACGCCCTGATCACGGGTTCCTCACCCTCCGTGATGCGTGCCACATTGATGTGCTTGTTCTTCGTGTTGGCCGGAGCTTGGGGGAGGCAAAGCTCCTCCCTGAACAGTGTGTTCGGTGCTGGCTTCCTCCTGTTGGCTATTGACCCGTTGATGATCCGACAGCTCAGTTTTCAGCTCTCGTTCATGGCCGTTCTTGGCATCGTGCTGTTCTATCGCGTTTTTCGTGACCTCTGGTCGGCACCGAACAAGGTGCTACGGTACTTATGGGAGATCGCGTCGGTCTCCATGGCGGCCCAGCTTGGCACACTTGCCGTGTCGCTCTATCACTTCGGTTCCTTCCCGACCTATTTCCTGCCGGCGAACCTGCTGGTCGTCTCGTGCATGTTCCTGGTGCTTTGTGGTGGGATCCTGCTGCTCTTCGTAAGTGGCCTCCCAATGCTCGCGGATCCCTTGGCCACTCTCTTGAACTGGTCGGTCCAACTGATGACCACCGCCGCTGGCTTCCTGGGCTCCCTGCCATTCGCATACCCTGCTGTCCGGATCGATGCGCTCGGGGCCATTGTCGTGCTGCTATGTATCGCATCGGCCGGATATCTGATCATCACCCGGGCGCGCTGGAGCCTGAACCTGTTCATTGCGACGCTGTGCATGGTCTTTATCAGTTGGGGAGTTCGTGCCCGACGGACCGCCACGACCGAGGATCTCATCGTCCTGGACGAGCGGGATGCGCTGGTGGCCTGCTATCGGCAAGGCCATCGAGCCTGGGTGATCGCCGATACGGTGGTAGGGGAGGATGCACCCTACCTTGAAAGGAAGCTCGATCGAATGGCGCGTGCGCTCGGGGTGTCCGGGATGGAGTTCGTGGCACCGCCAGGGGATCGGGACCCGACCAGGGAGTTGGGTGGTGCCGGCGTCCTCGGCAGCGGGACATTGATCACGCACGGCCTCCGGGTCCGGTTCGGTGGGACCAGGTCATCGGTTGGGATCGGATCGACGGGGACCCCATCCATCCTGTTGATCCGTTCTGTGAATGACACGCTCCTTGCGCAGGCATCACCTTGGTCGCATGCGGTGCTCTCACCGGAAATGGATGGGCTCGATCGCTGGCGTGTCCGACAATGCTGCGAGAGGAACACCATTCCTTGCCACGATGTGCGCCGCGATGGTGCCTTTCAGTTGACCAGAAGCCATGATCGTTGAACGCACCCGCTGGCATCGCCTTCCGCTAACGTCGCACGGTGACAACGTTCCAGCCGGACCGCTGCGCGTGCGGATCGCCGGACGCGACCTATGCTTGGTGCGATCGGACGATGGCTGGTACGCACTTGCTGACAGGTGCCCACATCAAGGCAAACCGCTAAGCGGCGGCTGGTGTGAAGGTCACCACTTGATCTGCCCCTGGCATCGTTTCGCGTTCGATGTGCGCACGGGAGCTTCCATTCATGGGACCACGGTGAATGTGGAAGTGTTCAACACGGAACAGCGCGAAGGCGCCTGGTACGTGGGTATTCCCTACACCACGATCCGGATCCTTGGCTTCGACCTGTGGTAAGTCCGACCGCTCCAGGTTTTCACCCCAGTTCGCTCAGCGGGAAGGTTCGTTCCAGCCGGACACCTTTCTCCGTTCGGATCACGGTCGCACATTCATGGTCCCGGTCATGTTCGAAGAACAGCACATATCGCTCATCGGCGGCGCGTTCCAGGAAGGTCTGCTTCTCGGCCAAGGTCAGCAATGGGCGTGTATCGTAGGCCATGACCCAGGCCACTGGAATGTGGTGCACACTTGGGAGGAGGTCCGCCATGAACACGACCATATGACCCTTGTACCGGATGTGGGGGATCATCATGGCATCCGTGTGTCCGTTCACACAGAGCACGTCCATGAACGGAAAGGCTTCGAGCACCATGGTCGCCCCAGATCCGGCACCCTTGGCCCCAGCCAGGTGCTTCAGCTGACCGCTCTCCTCAATGGGAAGGATATTCTCCTTGAGGAAGCTGGCCCTTTCCCTGGCATTGGGTCGGGTAGCCCATTCCCAGTGATCCTCATTGCTCCAATAGGTCGCGTTCCGGAACACCGGCTCATAGCCGTCCCGTGCCGAGTTCCACCGGATGCTCCCTCCGCAGTGGTCGAAATGCAAATGGGTGAGGAACACATCCGTGATGTCGTCAGGCGACAGGCCATGCGCCTTCAACGAAGCCTCGAGGGACCGGTCTCCATGCGGCTCGTAATGGGAGAAGAACTTCTCATCCTGCTTGTCCCCCAGGCCATTGTCGATCAGCATGACGCGGTCGCCATCAACGACCAACATGCAGCGCATGGCCCATGTACATAAGTTGTTCGGGTCAGGGGCATGCCTCCTTTCCCAAAGCGTTTTGGGCACCACGCCGAACATGGCCCCACCATCCAATTTGAAAAGGCCGGCATGCACGGGATGGATCTCCATACCACGAAGGTAAAGAGCTCCACGTCCGGGTCCCCCCGTTGTCGACCAGCCGGATAACATCGCTTTCTTTGCGCGCATGGACCGGGTCCACTTCATAGCGATCGGCGGAAGCGCCATGCACAACCTGGCGATCGCCCTTCACCAAAAAGGCTACGAGGTTACCGGGAGCGATGATGAGATCTTCGAACCGAGCCGTAGCCGGTTGGAGCGACTGAACCTGCTCCCGGACAAGTTGGGCTGGGACCCTCTACGGATCACGCCGGACATCGACGCGGTCATTCTGGGGATGCACGCCCGGGCCGATAACCCGGAGCTGGTCAGGGCACAGGAGCTTGGCATTCCGGTGCACAGCTATCCCAGTTTCTTCTATCAGGAGACCAGGAACAAGACCCGTGTGGTCATCGGAGGCAGTCATGGTAAGACCACGATCACATCGATGGTCATCCATGTCCTGCGGCATGCTGGAGTGGAGATGGACTACCTCGTCGGCGCTCAGCTCGAGGGCTTCGATTGCATGGTCCGCCTAACCGAGCGATCCAAGGTCGCGATCATCGAAGGGGATGAGTACCTCGCCTCCGCGTTGGAGCCTGTTCCCAAGTTCCACCTGTATCATGCCGACATCGCATTGATCAGCGGGATCGCATGGGATCACATCAATGTGTTCAAGACCTTCGACTCCTACCTGGAGCAATTCGAGAAGTTCATTGGAACGATCGAAGACGGCGGTCCCTTGATCTATTGCGAAGAGGATACCGTGCTGCGGAAACTGGTGGAGCGCACTGGGGGTGATCATGCTCGGGTCCCGTACCGCACACCCGATCATGTGGTGAAGGATGGGACCACCTACCTGCGGACGGAAAAAGGCCAGGTTGGCTTGAACGTATTCGGACGGCACAACCTGCAGAACATGGAAGGGGCTCGCATGATCTGCCATCGTTTGGGCATAGGCAGTGCGACCTTTCATGATGCCATGACCACGTTCACGGGCGCTGCGAAGCGGCTCGAGAAACTGGCCGATGTGCCTGGGCGCACCGTTTTCAAGGACTTTGCGCATTCGCCGAGCAAGCTGAGGGCCACCGTGGAAGCCGTGAAGGACCAGTACCCGGAACGGCGACTGATCGCCTGTATGGAGCTGCATACGTTCAGCAGCCTGAGCGAAGGCTTTCTGGACCAATACGAGCATGCGATGGACCACGCCGATGTGGCGCTGGTGTTCTACGACCCGCATGCTGTCTCACTGAAGCGCTTACCTCCGATCCCTCCAGAGCGCATCCGCAAGGCCTTTGCCAGGGACGATCTTCAGGTGATCACCGATGCGCTCGAGCTGATCGGCTCAGTGCGGGCGCAGGCATCGGACCAGTGTGTGCTCTTGATGATGAGCTCGGGGAATTTCGGAGGGGTGGACCTGGAGGCGCTGGCTGAAGCCTTCATCGCCTGAGGTGGCGCAACCATCGGTGGTGGAACAGACCCAGCAAAAGGGCGAGCAACGCGCTGAACGCCAACAAGGCGAAAAAGGTCATGGTCGCGTAATTGGTCGGGGTGAAGAACAGTTCCAATCGCTCCCGGACCAGCTCCTCGGGTTGACCTTCTGCCTTTGCCAGCGAGACAAGCTGCCCGATCCGCTCTGGAAAATGGGTCGCATCGATGCGTCGGAAGAAAGCCCAGATGAACACGGCATAGAGCAGGGAATAGATCGCCGCAGCCTTGAAACCATCCCTGACCAAGAGGGGAAAGCCGCTCTCGCGGTCGTTCCGCAGCGCGGCTGAGCCACTGAAGAAGATCACCAGGACCAGGGCCAACAGATGCACCAGCATGAAGGAAGTACCTTCAGGAGCACGGTCCATTGCATACAGCCCATACCGCAGGACCATCACGCAAAGCGCTGCGAAGAATGCGACACGCATCAGGTAAGGCCCGGCGCGGTCAGCCGTTCATCGAGACCAGGAACTCCTCGTTGCTCTTGGTCTGTTCCATGCGCGACTTCACGAATTCCATTGCTTCCACCGGGTTCATATCGGCCAGGTGCTTGCGCAGGATCCAGGTGCGTTGAAGCACATCCTTGTGGTGCAGGAGGTCATCGCGCCGCGTACCACTGGAAAGAATGTCGATGGCCGGGAAGATGCGTCGGTTGCTGATCTTCCTGTCGAGCTGCAATTCCATATTGCCCGTGCCCTTGAACTCCTCGAAGATCACCTCGTCCATCTTCGATCCGGTCTCCACCAGGGCCGTTGCCAAAATCGTCAAGCTACCGCCGTTCTCGATCTTCCGGGCAGCGCCGAAGAATCGCTTGGGTTTCTGCAACGCGTTGGCATCCACACCTCCGGAAAGGATCTTTCCGCTGGCCGGTTGAACGGTGTTGTGCGCACGTGCCAGACGCGTGATCGAATCCAGCAGAATGACCACATCGTGGCCACATTCCACCATGGCCTTGGCCTTTTCCAGGACCAGTGTGGCCACTTTCACGTGACGATCGGCGGGCTCATCGAAGGTGCTGGCGATCACTTCGGCGTTCACGCTTCGCGCCATGTCCGTGACTTCCTCCGGCCGCTCGTCGATGAGCAGCACGATCAGGTATGCTTCCGGGTGATTGGCGGCGATCGCGTTGGCTACATCCTTGAGCAGGATGGTCTTACCGGTCTTCGGCTGGGCCACGATCAACCCCCGCTGTCCCTTTCCAATGGGACTGAACAGGTCCATCACGCGCATGCTCAAGTTGCTGGCCTTGCTCGTGATATCGAACTTTTCATCCGGGAAAAGCGGCGTCAGGAACTTGAAGGGTACCCGGTCCCGCACCCATTCCGGGTCCCGGCCGTTGATGGTCTCGATCTTCACCAGCGGAAAGAACTTGTCCCCTTCCCGGGGTGGGCGCACATAGCCATGGACAGTATCACCCAGCTTCAAGCCGAATTGCTTGATCTGCTGCTGGCTCACGTATACATCATCCGGAGAGGCCAGGTAATTGTAGTCGCTGCTGCGCAGGAAACCATATCCGTCCGGCATCAGTTCCAGCACACCCTCGGTCTCCACAAAGGCATCGAACGTGAGATGCTCGCGTTGCCGCCGCTCCTGTTTATCGCTGCGGTCCTCACCACCATTTTCGCGATCGTTCCTGTCGATCCGTTCGTTCCGCTCACTGCCTCGTTCCCGTCGATCGCGACGATCCCGCCCTTCGTTCCGGTCCCTGCGGTCGCGGCGGTCCCTGCGCTCCCTGTCGCGATCTTGTCGTCCCTCATCCTGCGCCTTACTGCGATCCCCTTGCACAGCAGCTTCCGAGACGGGGGCGTCGTTCTTCCGCTCCTCATCCTCTGATGATCCTTCGTTCCCTTCTTCCTTCCGATCGGTCAGGTCTTT
>JAGQVN010000177.1 GCA_020437905.1 Flavobacteriales bacterium | reverse complement strand
CCGGTCAGGAAGTTGATGGTCTGGAACACGTTCATCGGTCGCCCCAGGAGGAGTTCCAGCACCTGCAGGATCTCCGGGGAAGAGGCCATGCGTTGAATGGCCTCGCTTTGGCGGTAGGCGAACATGATCTTTCTACCTGTGAAGTTGTAATCCACGGAACCCTCCTTCAGCAGGCGATCCACCTCGGCATTCACTTCATTCACCTCCTCCAGGCTGAAGACCTTGCGCAGGATCGCGTAGCCTTGGCCCGGCCAGGACCTGAGCGATCCCTGCAGTTCAGCCGGGAGCACCTGAAAGCGCAGGTCCTGCTCCAGTAGATCCTGTCCGTTCGGGGCATCCAACCAAGGCGTTCCACCGTCCGTATCCCTTATCATCCCACTGTGAAAGGGAAGCGCGGGGTCACGCCGGATACCGTACTTCCGGAACATCCGTTCAGCATGACCAAGGCGTTTACGGCTCAACAGGTTCAGCAGTACGTAGTTGGCCTTGATCCGGCGTAGAGATCCGTAGTAGCGGTCCAGCAGTCGGCGCATGAGGCAAAGGTAGGCTTGGTGCTCTTCAGGGAAGGGACTTGAGCAACAGACCGATATCCGCGATCAGGCGGTCCACATCCCCTTTCGAAGTACCGTCATAAAAGCCCCGGATACGTCCCTCGGGGTCCACCAGGACGAAATTCTCGGTGTGTACGAAGTCATCCGGACCACCATCGCCCTGGTCCAAGGCAGCGAAGTACGAACGACGGGCCAGGCTGTATATCTGCGCACGATCACCGGTCAATAACAACCAGCGACCGGGGTCCACATCATGCAATTCCGCATACGCTGCCAGGACCTCCACGGAGTCCATCTCGGGGGTGACGGAGTGGGAAAGGAGCAGCACGCGATCGTCCCTTCTGAAAGCTTCCTGAACACGCGCCATCTGGCCGGTCATCTTTGGGCAGATGGTCGCACAGGTGGTGAAGAAAAAATCGACGACCCGTACCTTGCCCGCAACGCCGGCAGCGCTCACTTGGCGACCGAGCTGATCGGTCAGCAGGAAGTCGGAGACCTTGTGGGGCGCAGGATCGTTCCTGACCGCGGGATCCACGAGCCGCGGGTCAAGCTGTTTCGGATGGAACACGGGCAGTTCACGGTGTTCGAGCAGTCTCCATCCCACCACCACCGCCGCGATGAAGATCGCCAGGAAGAGGCCGACACGCAGCATGAACATGCGCCTGCTATCGGCGGTTCCAGTCGAACTCATAGGAAATGGAGATCACATATCGGTACAGCGGATCACGGGTCCCGATCTCCCGGTCGTGTCGGAAGCTCAGGTCCAGCGAATTCGCTTTGCTGGCGCGCCACTTCACACCCGCCGTGTAGCGCATGCCGACCAAGCCACTGCGCTGGAAATGCAGGGCTTGGAAGGTTTCCGCACCGAGATAGGGATCGATCGGGAATTTCCGTGTGTTCCATTCAGCGCGTGCCGCGTTCCGGATCAGGTCCCGGACCTCGGGTTGAGGGAGCCATTCATGCTGATATCGCAGGCGATAGGTCAATCCGATCCGGCCGATGTCGGTGGCCAGCTGCATCATGACGTCGGTCCGGTCGGTATTGTTCGAATACCGGTCGCGGGCGGTGTATCGCTGTTCAGCGCTCAGCCTCAGGAAGGGAGTGAAGCGATAGCTGGCCATGAAGATCCCGTAGACCTGTTTGCTCTGCGCCAGGTAGTCCGCAGAGCGGTAACCCAGTTCCACAGCACTGCGGAATTTGCGGAAGAACTGCTTCTCGTAGAGCCTGCTATCCGGTTTCTTGAACGGTTTGAACTCCACGGCAGCACTGAGCCAGAACTCCAGGTCCTGCTCCGGAATGGTCCTGTTCCGCTCCTGTGCTTCCACAAGTTGCGGCAACACGAGCAGGAACGAACTGAGGAAGAACAACCTGGCTTTCACCAATTCTCTATGACCAGGTCAGGCAGTTCGCGGACCTCCTTCCTGTCTTCGATCTCCACGGAGAACCTGACCTCCTTGACACCGCTGTCACACGAATCCGGATGGCACTCGGAATACGTGAACACCCGGTAGCTGCCCTTCCGCAGCCAACTGAAGCGGAACTCCCCGTCGGGGCCTGTCCGGGTATCATCATCGAAATGGTCATTGTCCCCGTATACGATGTAAACCCGATGCTCAGGCGTATAGTAGGCCACACCGGTCGGTTGCTCCGTAAAATCATCGTATTCCACGGTGTAAACATGGCCTCTGATCTCGGCCTTGCCACCTACCCCAGGTTCTTTCTCACAGGCGCTGAACAGAACACCCATGACCAGCGCACCGGTCACATACTTCTTCATGCTTCACGGATGGATCCCGTGTAAAGCTAATGTTAAGCTTCGGTGTGGCTATCCGAGTAGATGGAATCGACCTGCGCCGCATATCGGGCAAGGATGGGCTTGCGGCGAAGTTTCAGGGTCGGGGTCAACTCTCCGGCATCGATGGTCCATTCGTGGGCCAGCAGGGCGATCTTCTTGATGCGCTCCCAGTTCCCCAATCCCTCGTTCGCCACATGCACTTCCTTCATGATCCGGTCCTTGATCCGGTCGTCCTGGATCACTTGTTCCCGGTCTTCGAATGGGATCCCCTTCAGCCGGCAATAATCCCGGAGGAAATCGAAACTGGGTACGATCAATGCGGCAGGGAACTTCTGGCCCTCACCGATCACCATGACCTGCTCTATGAAGCGCGAGCTTTTGAGCTTGTTCTCCATGACCTGAGGTGCGATGTATTTGCCACCCGAAGTCTTGAAGATCTCCTTCTTGCGGTCGGTGATCTTCAGGAAGCCGTCCGCGTCGATCTCACCGATGTCACCCGTGTGGAACCAGCCATCCGGGTCCATGACCTGGGCGGTCATCTCCGGGTCTTTGTAATAACCGACCATGACGTTCGGCCCCTTTACGAGTATCTCACCATCCTCAGCGATCCGCACCTGGACATCCTTGACCGGTCTTCCCACCGTACCGAATCGGACTCCGTTGTCCACCTCCGCGTTGACGGAAACCACGGGGGAGGTCTCCGTGAGCCCGTAGCCTTCCATGACGGGAATGCCGGCAGCCGTGAACACGCGGGCCAACCGGGGTTGCAATGCCGCACTTCCCGAGGCGACCACGCGTACTTTTCCGCCGAGCGCTTCCTGCCACTTGCTGAAGATCAATTTCCGCGCAAGGGACAATTGCATCTGATACCACAACCCCTTTCCGTTCAATTCGTACTGGTGTCCGAGATCCAGGGCCCAGAAGAAAAGCCGACGTTTGATACCGGTCAGAGCCTCACCTTTGGCCACGATCTTGTCATAGATCTTTTCCAACAGGCGCGGCACGGCGGTGAAGACGTCCGGTTCCACCTCACGGATGCGATCACCCAGATCGTCCAGGGACTCCTGGAAATGGATGTTCACGCCGGTGTTCAAGTAGAGGTACATGAGCATGCGCTCGTAGATATGCGACATGGGCAGGAAACTGATGCACCGGGCACCTGCATTGACCGGCAAACGGGGCGTGCTCGAACGCACATTGCTCAGGATGTTGTTGTGGGTCAACATCACTCCCTTGGGCCTTCCGGTCGTTCCGGATGTGTAGATGATGGTCGCCAGATCATCAGGCTTCACCGCTGCCCGCAGCTCGTTCAAGCGACCTCTATCCTCCTCCTTGGCGGAAGAAGGCACCTCCCTCCAGGACCGGGCTCCTTCCACCGGATCGAAGGTGAACAGGTGTGCGATCGGACTGCCGCTTTCCTTGGCACGTTCCAATTTCCCATGGATATCGGCATTGCTGCAGAATGCGACCTTCACCTCGCCGTGCGCGGTGATAAAGGCATAGTCATCGGCGCTGCTTGTGGGATAGATGGGTACCGAGACGGCGCCAAGTTGCAGAATGGCCTGGTCCACGATGCACCATTCGGAACGGTTGCCGGAAGCGATCGCCACCTTGTCGCCAGGGCCCACTCCGATGGCCAGCAGCCCCAAGGCAGTGCGTTCCGTGATATCGATGAGTTCCTGGGTGCTGTATCCCTGCCAAGATCCGTTCTCCTTGGAGGAAATGGCCACACGCTGCGGGTACTCCTTCAGCTGGTGGGCAGGAATGTCGAACAGTCGGGTGGCTGACATGGTAATGGTGGTTGGTTGTTGCCGGGTGCGTTGCAAATTACCGTCATCAACGACCTTTCGGTCCTGGGACCCCCAGGACCTCCAGGTACTTGTCAATATAGGTCTTCATAGCCCGTGACCGGTACTGCATGATGTATCGCGGATGTTCGATCGGGATGATGGACCCGAACAGTCCCAGACGGTCGTTCAGTTCGTTCAAGTAGCGGTAATTCTTGCCGGTACCGATACAGATGACCCGTTCCCTTACGAATCCGCGGTCGCTCAAGCGCGTGAGCCACTGCTCAATGAACGGGGTCAGCGCCTCCTGCAGGTCCTTGCGGTCGTAGTAGTTCAGATTGACGGTGTTCCCAGTTGCGCTTTGTGCAGTGAAACCCAGTGGACAGACCGATGTGACGTAGGCGATCCGATAGAACGCTGAGGCTCCCCCGGCCGCCCGGATCATTCGATAGAAGAACTCGCTGGACGGTTCATGTGTTCGTGGTGGACCTGCTTTGAGCCCCAGATCGCTTTCACAGCGCTTGCTGTCCGTGAATGCGATGCCTGTGGAACCCGCGCCCAGCCGCCCCGGGTTGATCCCGAGCAGGAGCAGCCTGGGGTGGCGGTCCCCAAAGAATTTTTCGTGGAAAGCGCGCACGTTCCGGCGTACTTCGGAGGCACCCTCACCAGAGAAAGGCCGCAAGATCCGCACTCCTTCAGGCACCGTGCCTGGGGCCAGGTCGGCAGTCATGAGGTCGTGGAGCACCGCCTTGTGATCCATGACCTTTCACTTGGGAGCACGTTGGTAGATGTAGATCGCCACGGCTCCGAAGATCACATTCGGGATCCATACGGCCAGCAAGGGATCCAGACCGGCGTTGGTCGCACCTACCGTGGTCATCTTCATGGCGAAGATGTATAACAGGATCAACAGCACCCCCAGGGCCAAATGCACCCCGGTCCCACCTCGGACCTTCCTACTGCTGATGCTCACACCTATCAGGGTGAATACATAGGTGGCGAACGGATAGGAGGACCGTTGATGCTTCTCGATCAGGAAAAAGGTCACTGCATCACTTCCACGTGCGCGCTCCTCCCGGATGAACCGATCCAGTTCGGCGCTGGTCATGCTCATGGCATTCTCGTTCCGCTGCCCGATGTCCTTGGGTGTCAGCTTGATCACGGTGTCCAGTTCGGCAGCCCGATGGATGGCTTCGCCTCCGGGTCCAAAGGCACGTATCGTCAAGTCTGTGATCCGCCATCGCCCAGAACTACTGTCGTATGCTGCACGCTCGCTGGTCAGTTTGCTCTTCAGCGCGCCATCCTCCCAGTGCTCCAAGCTGAACCGATAACCGGTGCTGCGCTGTGCATTGAACGATTCGAAGTAGGCGATCACTCCGGGTTCGATCTCCCGATGGATGTGCTTACCCTTGACCTGGTAGGGCACGCGGATATGCGCCTCCTCGAACGCCAGTCGGGTCCTGTTGGCTGCAGGGAGCACATAGTGGTTGGTGACCAGCGCGATCCCCGTGAGCAGTGTGGCCGCAACGAAGTACGGGACCAGCAGTCGCGGGAAGCTCACACCGCTGCTCAGCATTGCTATCACTTCCGTTCGGTGGGCCAGTTTTCCGGTGAAGAGGATGACCGCAATGAAAATGAGCAGACCACTGAACAGATTGGCATAATAGATGATGAAATTGAGGTAGTAGTCGAATATGATCTCCTGCCTGGTGGCGGTCATGGTGGCGAAGTCCTCCGTCTTTTCGCTGATGTCGAAGACCACCGCGATCGACATGATGAGCAGCAGGATGAAAAAGAACGTCCCCAGGAACTGACGGATGATATAACGATCCAGGAGCTTCACGGGTCAAAGTCGGATCTTCAACTTGGGTGACAGGGAGGACTTCCAATGGGCGAAGGTGCCGGCAGCGATCTCCTCTCCAGCCTCTTTCATCAACGCCAGATAGAAGCCCAGGTTGTGCAGGCTGGCGATCTGCTGTCCGAGCAGTTCGTTGCTGGCGAACAGATGGCGCACGAAAGCCCGGGAATAGGCCTGGTCCACCCAGCTAGTCCCGTCGGGGTCCAGAGGTCCATGATCATCGGCCCATTTCCGGTTCTTGATCTGCAGCACTCCCTGACGGGTGAAGAGCATGCCATTGCGACCGTTCCGTGTAGGCATCACACAGTCGAACATATCCACTCCGATGGCGATGTTCTCGAGCAGGTTCCAAGGAGTACCCACACCCATGAGATAGCGAGGCCGGTCCTTGGGAAGGATATCACAGCACAGTTCCGCCATGGCGTACATCTCCTCCTCGGGCTCTCCCACGCTGAGCCCCCCGATCGCATTGCCGCGCAAGTCCTTGCTGGCTGCGAATTCGGCTGAGCGTTTTCGCAGGTCAGGGTACGTACTGCCCTGCACGATGGGGAATAGGGCCTGTTCGTGACCGTACAGAGGTTCGGTCGTTCGGAACCGCTCGATACAGCGATCCAGCCAGCGGTGTGTCAGGTGCATGCTCTTCCCGGCATACTCCAGGTCACAGGGCCAGGGCGTGCATTCGTCAAAGGCCATCATGATGTCGGCACCGATGCCCCGCTGGATGTCCATGACGCTCTCGGGCGTGAACAGATGACGACTGCCGTCCAAGTGGCTGCTGAAATGCACCCCCTCCTCGGTGATCTTTCGGATGTCGCTGAGGGAATGGACCTGGAAGCCGCCACTATCGGTCAGCAACGGACGGTTCCAGCCATTGAACCGATGTAGTCCTCCTGCACCTTGGATCACCGAAATGCCCGGTCGCAGGTACAAATGATACGTATTGCTGAGCATGATGGACGCATCCAAGTCCCGTTCCAATTCCCTTGGATGGACCGTTTTGACCGCACCCAAGGTTCCCACCGGCATGAAGACCGGGGTCCGGATGTTGCCGTGGTCCGTCAGAAGGACCCCACATCGGGCCTTACTGGCAGTATCGGTATGATCTACTCGGAACCGCATCGGGTGGCAAAGATGGGCAGCCCTCCATATTGCACGTCCACCGGCCGGCTGTTCATATCTGTTCCGGGCACCGCACACCATGACCCGATGACCCGGGTAGTTTCGCCCTCGGTCGTCCGGATGGGCGATCCAAATATCCTATGCTGGATACGGTCCTGATCGCCATGTTCCTTGCGCTGGGGGTACTGCTGGTCTTCCATGCGCTCATGTTCTCGCTGCTGGCATTTGGTCAAGTCCGTGGCACACCGGACCGAAAGCTGCCGATCAGCATCGTGATCTGTGCACGGAACGAGGCCCATCACCTCCAGGAACTGATCCCGTTGCTGATGGACCAGGACCATGAGGAACTGGAGGTGGTGGTGGTGAACGACCGAAGTCAGGATGATACGGCTGAGGTATTGGAGTGGATGCGTCCGAAGTTCCCCCGACTGCGCGCGGTGAACATCCAGGCCGACGAGAAATTCAATTACGGAAAGAAGATCGCGCTCGGTGTCGGGGTCCGCGAGGCCCGCTACGACCGGGTCCTGGTGACCGATGCCGATTGCAGGCCGGTAGGCAGGGATTGGGTCTCCCTGATGGCATCGGGTTTTGCCAAAGGCCGCACCATCGTGCTGGGCCACAGCCCCTACCGCAGATCGCACGGCATCACGGACCTGTTGGAGCGCTATGATGGATTGAGCAAAGCTGTCCTTTACGTCAGCGCGGCTAAAGCCGGGCTGCCATATATGGGTGTGGGAAGGAACCTGGCATACACCAAGGAGACCTTCTTTCAAGCCCGTGGGAAAGGCCCGCGTAAGCATGACCAGCTCATGAGCGGTGACGATGATCTCTTCATCAACCAGGTCGCCAAGGGACGCAGCACCGCGGTGATGGTCGATCCCGCGTCGTTCATGGAGACCGATGGCACCCCGGGGTTGTCCATGTGGTTTCGCCGCAAGCGCCGGCATTACACCACGGCCCGATATTATCGCTTCGGTCACAAGATCATGTTGATGGTGTTCCCATTGGCACGTTCGGTCTTTTGGGCATCACTGGCCACACTCGGGTTGCTTGGCGCATGGTGGGAGTTCATCCTGGGCCTGTCCGTGAAGCTTGTGCTGTTCCTGCCGGTAATGCTGCGCGCCATGTATCGATTGGGGGCGGACCGCTCCATATTGCTTGCCGCACTTCCCCTCGAATGGCTGTTCTTAGTTTTGGATCCGATCATCTACTTCAGCACGATGGTCATGAAGCCCCGCAGATGGAAGTGAACAAGGACCTATCAGAGAAGGCACAATACGACTACGAGCTGGTCCGTCGTGCGGTGGACAGAGGCGATCAAAAGGCGTACGCCCAATTGATGTCACGTTATCGCGATTCGATCTATTTCATGTTGTTGAAGATGATCAACAACAAGGATGACGCGGAGGACCTGACCATCGAAGCATTCGGTAAGGCCTTCAATCGGTTGCATCAATACACACCCAACTATGCCTTCAGCACCTGGTTGTTCAAGATCGCATCCAACAATTGCATCGACTGGATCCGGAAACAGAAGAAGAAGAAACTGCTCAGCATCGACAATCCCATCGGCACTGATGATGGGGATGAGATGACCATAGAGATCCGCAGCCAGGGTCCCGATCCCGTGGATGTGGTGATCAAGGATGAGAAGGCGGAGATCATGCGCGAGGTGGTGGATAAGCTGAAACCGCGCTACAGGACCTTGATCGAGCTCCGGTATTACAAAGAGTACAGTTACGAGGAGATCGCCACGGAGCTTGACCTTCCGTTGGGAACGGTGAAGGCGCAGCTTTTCCGGGCGCGCGAGTTCCTGATGAACCTGCTTGATAACAGCAAAGGCGCGATCTAACGTCCAACGGGCGTCCAATTCGTCATCCATGGACGGTGCTGCCATCATCAGCCAGGCGTTCCCTGGGCTGTCCGATACACAGCAGGGTCGATTCGACCGCCTGGGTGCGGTCTATCGGTCCCTCAATGAGCGCGTTAACCTGATCTCGCGCAAGGACATGGACAATCTGTATGAGCGTCATGTGCTTCATTCCCTGGGCATCGCCAAGGTCGCGCCCTTCGGATCGGGCTCCAGGGTATTGGATGTCGGCACAGGAGGGGGGTTCCCGCTGATCCCCTTGGCGATCCTGTTCCCGGAGTGCCGTTTTCACGGCATCGATGGTATCGGAAAGAAGATCGCCGCCGTCAAGGAGGTGATCCAGGTGCTTGGTCTGGAGAACACGACCGCGGAACAAGTGCGTTCGGAGGACCATCGCGAGCGATACGACGTGTTGGTCAGCAGAGCGGTGGCTGCGCTCCCGAAGTTCCTGCAAAGCACGAAACACCTCTTTGATCCGAAGAGCACGAAAGTGCCCCGTGGGTTGCTGTACCTCAAGGGAGGCGATCTGATGGATGAACTGGTCCCCTTGCGCGGCAAGGTGCAGGTCCATGAGCTCCGTTCCCATTTCCACGGTGAGTTCTTCGAGAGCAAGAAGGTCGTGGCGATCAGGATGTGAGCATGGCGTTGCCTGCGGACCGCATGGACCAATAAGCCCATGGGTCAAGCGACCTAGGTCTGCATCAGCTCGGATCGGGTAAGGGCATGGTAGAGTCCCTCCTTATTGGCGATGAGCTCCTCATGGGTGCCGTTTTCCAGAATGATGCCTCGGTCCAGGACAAGGATGCGATCCGCGTTCCTGACGGTGCTCAAACGATGTGCGATCACCAAGCTGGTGCGGCCTTCCATAAGCCGGTCCAAAGCGTTCTGCACCACCTGTTCGCTGGCCGTATCCAGAGCGCTTGTCGCCTCGTCCAGGATCAGGATGGCCGGGTCTTTCAGCAGAGCGCGAGCGATCGCGACGCGTTGTCGTTGCCCACCGCTCAGCTGAACGCCGCGTTCTCCAACGACCGTATCATAGCCTTCCGGAAAGCTCATGATGAACTCATGGGCGTTGGCCTTCTTCGCGGCGCTTTCCACTGCAGCCATATCGGCGCCGGGTCTTCCATAGGCAATATTCTCCCGAATGGTCCCACCGAAAAGAAGCACTTCCTGCGGAACGAGCCCCACCTGTCCCCGCCATGCGCTCAGGGGTATCTCCTGGACGGGTCGATCATCGACCAGGATCGATCCCCGTTGCGGGATATAGAAACGCAATACCAGGGAGGCGATGGTGCTCTTCCCCGAACCGCTGGGTCCCACCAAGGCCACACGCTCACCGGGGCGAATGCTGAAGCTCACGTCACGCAGGACCTCCACGTCAGGTCGTGAGGGATAGTACATGCCTACATGATCGAACCTGATGGCACCGCTGACACGCGTTACCACGGATGGATCGCCTTTGTCCAGTGGTTCGGGTACGGCGTTCTGGATGTCGAGCAATCGCTCCGTCGCACCCACGGCTTTCAACAGCGTGGTGATCAACTCAGGAACGCCACCGATGGAGGCCCCGATCATGATGGAAAGACCCACGAAGGACATGATGTCGCCCACCGCCAGTTCACCGGACGCTCGCAGATGTACGGCCTTCCACACAATGAAGACCACCACACCGAACATGCAGAAGATGATGAAGCTGACGAAGGCACCGCGCCACCTGGCGCTCTTGATGGCCAGGGCACGAGCTTCCTTCACTCCCCAGGCATAGCGTCCTATCTCCCAGGCTTCATTGGCGAAGCTTTTCACATTCTGGATCCCTTGCAGTGTTTCTTCGACCACCACGTTGGTATCCGCGATCTTGTCCTGCACCTCCCTGCTCAGCCCTCGGATGTAGCGACCGAAAAGCACGGCGATCAACGCCACGACCGGCAGGCTGAACAGCATGGTCACGGTCAACGTGCCGCTTACTCTGACCAGCAGGAAGAGTCCGATCCCGATCACCAGGAACTGGCGGATGAACTCGGCGAGCACGGTCGTCAGTGTATCCTGAAGTATGGCCACGTCCGCACTGATGCGGCTGTTCAATTCGCCCACGCGATGTTGGGCGAAGTAGGCCATGGGCTGTTTCAGTAGATGTGCGTAGGTATCGGTGCGCAGGCGGGCCAGGGCGTTCTCCGTAACGAGCCCGAAGGTGTAAATACGCCCATATCCGAACAAGGCTTGGAGGGCGAAGACCAGGAGCAGCAGTTTGGCCACGGAATCGATGTTGCCCATGTCCATGAACGGTGCCTCCAGGAACGTGGTCTTTGGTTCGGCATCCACCAGCCTGCCCAGCAGGAGCGGGAACGCCAGGCTCAGGAGGCTGGTGGACACCAAGAAGACCATGCCGAGGGTGAAGGTCCCAGCGTTCGGACGCAGATAGCGCAGCAGGCGCAGAGAGCGCTTGATCGCGGCACGGTCCACGTTCGTGCGTGGTGCCTCTTCGATACGGTCAGCACGACGGCCTCGAGCCATGCCCGCAAAGATCGGACATGGGCAATGACGATGGCCGGTACCGATCTACGGACAAAAGACCTCGTTGGAAGGGTACTGCACGTCGAATACGCGAGGGTCCAGCTGATCCCCGGATACGGGCGTTCCATCGAACTCCAGACAGGAGCTTGGGCCATAGTCCAACACGTAGAGGGCGCTCTGCGCGGCAAGTATCGTAGTGCTGGTCGTGGTTCCCGAAACGAGAACGCTGTATCTGCCCAGAATTGGTGGATCCTCAGGGGCCCAGGTCGGAGAATGACCCGAAGTGGACAGGACAAGCAGACCGTCGGGACCGCGTACCTGCATGTGTACTTCGACCATGTTCCGATGCACGACCCGGAGGATGTCGTTGATCCCGTCCCCGTTGGGTGTGATCACATTCGGGACCATGATGAAGGCGCTGTCCTGTTGCAAGGCTAAGAAGGCCATGAAGGGCGCGTTGGCATCCGTCGGCGGCACTGGAACATCTTCACGACAACCTATCAGGAGCGAAACGATCACAAAGGCAAAACGGACAAGGAACCTGTCCATGGTAGGTCAAGATAGCTCGGGACCGTGTTCGGGGCAAGCAAGCCCTACTCGTGCAGGGCAGCCATCCGGTCCGCGATGTGGTCGAAGAGGTTCTTCAGGGGTTTCTCCACCATCAGGCGCAACATGGGGTTCAGGTCCGAGTTGAACTCGAGCTTGCCGGACGTGGTCCCATTCTGTTCCAGGAGACGAACGTCCAGTGTAAAAGGGAACGGGGAGCGATCCGTGGCCACCATCTTCACATGCTGGTCCGTCGAGCCTTCCGCTATGCGTAGGCCGATGGTAGCCGCCCCCTGCACCTTGAAGGAGCATTCATCTTTGGAAGCCGTCCATTCGCTGATCCTCCCCTCTGGCAGCAACTGACGGAAGTTGGTCATATCGTGCAGAAAAGCACCCAGTTCTGTTGCAGGCCTTTCGATCCGCACCTCTTTGCTCTCGATCCTCGTCATGTGCTGCTTGCCGCACTATTAGGAGCATCAGCCCCCAACGCGGTCTTGTTCCAATTGGCCGGGTCCTGGCGCCATTCGTTCAGGGGCAGCAGGTCCTTTTCGGAGATGTAGTTCGATCGTAGCGCCTGATCGAGCAGAATGCTGTAGTTGGTCAATGCGATCAACCGCACCTTGGCCGCATCGAACGCAAGCCTTGCCTGTTCAAAACCGTACGTGAAGATGGAGACCATGCCTTTCACTTCGCATCCCGCGTCGCGGAGTGCTTCCACGGCGCTCAGACTGCTTCCACCGGTACTTACGAGGTCCTCGACCACGACCACCGAGCGTCCGACGCTCAGGTCGCCTTCCACCCGGTTGCCCATGCCATGGTCCTTACTGCTGCTTCGGACATACACCAGCGGAAGTCCGAGATCATGTGCCACCAAGGCGCCATGTGGGATCCCCCCGGTCGCCACACCCGCGATCATGTCCGGACGCCCGAACTCACTGTTGATCACATGCACGAACTGCTGCCTGATATAAGTGCGAATGGCAGGATAGGAGAGCACCTTGCGATTGTCGCAATAGATGGGGGAGGACCACCCTGAAGCCCACGTGAAAGGAACACCTGGACTTAATTTCACAGCCTTGATCTGGAGCAGGTGTTCGGCTACCTTGAGCGCCGGATCAAGACGTGGATCCATGGCGCGAAAGTATGAAGTATCGATCGAGGGGCGGCCTGTCGTAATACTCGACAAGGAGCTGTCGGAGCCTCCACGGAAGCGATGGACGACCCACTCGTTACCCGAACCTGAGCAGCTAGAGGACCTGTTGGATATAGTTGCCCGGACCCAGGAAGGGGATGGGTCCTGGTTCGCGGTGAACGATCCAGAGGCACTATGGGACTCGCTCGAAGCATCGCATCATCCGGTAGTGGCGGCCGGTGGAGTGGTCTCCGATGAGCGTGATCGCATCCTGATGATCTTCCGCAATGGGAAATGGGACCTGCCCAAAGGAAAGATCGAGCGAGAAGAATCGTTGGACGAAGCCGCCATCCGTGAGGTGAAGGAGGAATGCGGATTGACCCAGGTGGAACTACTTGGCCCGTTGATGAGCACCTGGCATACCTATCCGTGGAAGGGGCGGAAGGTCCTGAAGCGGACGGATTGGTTCAGCATGCGGTCCTCGTCGTTCCAGGTCCTCAAAGCACAGGTAGAGGAAGGCATCGAACAGGTGCGTTGGATGGATGAGGCCCAGCGGAGGTCGATACTACCCGGGCTATGGCCCTCCCTGGTACCGGTGATCAGTGCCTGGGAGGGAGAGCTTGATCGCTCCCGAACTTGATCCGATCGGTCTCCTCCTGTTGCGCTTTCAGCTTGTGTAGTATCGCTGCCATGCCATTGCTTGGAAAGGGAGCCGGCGATCGTGCCAGCACCCCGTCGTTCAGAAGGAAGAACGTGGGGATGCTCCTGACCCGCAACGCGTCAAGGAACACATCCGGCTCTTTGGGTACGCACCAAACCCGTTGGGTATTCTTCTCACGAGCTGCCCACCGCTGAACCTCTTCCACATCACTCTCGAGCGCAACGACCACCTCATGCAGGATCCCCGGATAGCTCTGCTGCAGCTGGCTGAGGGCGTTCAGTTCGGCTTCGCAATACGTGCAACGCGTGGAAGTGATCGCGAGACAGGAAATGCCGGTGAGCAGGGTGTCAAGGTCCACGGGTCCTCCATCGACCCTGCGGAGCTCCAGCTCCGGTAGCTCGGTCCCAGGCCGCATGGTCGTCAGGTCCCAGAGCATGTTGGCGGCAATGGTACGATGCTCAGGGAACTCCGAGCGTTCTGAAATGGTCCTGATCAGGGCCAGGATCCCTTCCCGATCCAAAAGCTTTCCTGGATATTCCTGATACAACTGGTCCAGGATCACCAATTCCTGGAGCTGTGGGTCCGACCTCAATGCATCGTGCCCACGAAAGAGGTTCTTCAAGCTGTCCAATGGACCGCCTGCGGACACCGTATGGAGCAGTTGTTCCTCGTTCGTACGGAACGGATGTGTGCGCAGGTGGTCCGCGAAATAGCTGCGGAAGAACCGTACGTATTCCGGGCAATCGTAACTGGGGCGACGGCCCGCCATGAGCTCCCGGTAAGCCTTCATCTCATTCGCCTTCGGTCCCAGCTTCAGGCCTCCTACCCCCATCTCCAGGTTACGCTGGAACCAGGGATCGTCCACTGCTTCGTAGAACCTTTTCAGCCTGGCACCGAACGAATCCACCCTTTGCTCGGACCAACTTGGCGTGAAGAACAGGGTGGGTGGCCGTTGGAGGGTATCGCTCTGGTTCGTTCCGGGCTCATCCTGACGCCTCAGGGCAACGGCCTGCATGCCAGCCACCTCATCCGTGGCCAGGTCCTCGGCGATGAAGGCGTCCAGACGGGTATTGAGATCGGCCACCAACGCATTGACATCCATGGGGTCAAGCCCGATGAACAGGGGGTCCACCCGTGCCGTTCCTGCCAGGCTTCTTGCCAGACCGGAGGGCCGCTCAGGCAACTCCAGGACCAGTTCCTGACGGGGTCTTACGAAGATCTCGGCACCCACATCCGCCACGGAGATCAATACCTTCCTGGTGCCCTCGATCCCTTCCAGCTGAAGCTTGCACGAGCCTTCCGGACCCAAGTCACAGGCGGCCAACCTTCGTGTGCGTGAGGAGAAGAGGTCCTCGTAAACATGGATCACGGCACGCTCATTGGCATATGGCGGAGAACGCAATTCCAATAGCTGCGCCACGGCTGCATTCGAGCCGGTACCGACCAGGAGCACCAAGGCCAGGAACGATCTCATGCTATGCGGACCCCCGGAGGAACGAACGCCTCGACGCTGGCATTATTGGCGATCATCTCGCGCACGATGGTGCTGCTCACATGCGCATGTTCCGGGGCTGAAGGCAGGAAAAGGGTGTCGACCTTTCCGATCTGCATGTTCATGAGCGCAATGCTGCGCTCGTAGCCGTGATCGGTGCTATTCCGCAGTCCCCGCAGGATGAACGTTGCATGCAGCTTACGGCAAAGGTCCACGGTGAGCCCCTCGAAGCTGACCACCTCCACTTGTGCCATGTCCTTGAACGTGACCTCCAACCATTCCATCCGCTTTTCAAGGGGGAACATGGACTTCTTACCGGTGTTCCGCCCTAGGCCGATGTAGATCCGTTCGAACAGGGGAAGGGCACGCTCCACGATACTGAAGTGGCCGACCGTGACCGGATCGAAGGAGCCTGGGAATACGGCGATAGGTGCGCTCATGTTGCGTGCCCTTCGGGCCGAAAGAAGCTGAAATGTACGGAACCATACGCACGGCGATGTTCGAACCCAGGAAGCGCGCTGAGGTCCAAGCGTTCACTATGCTCCACGACCAGGAGCCCATCCTGCACCAGGAGCCCCGAGGAAAGGATGCGCTCCGGCAACTGGTCGGTGATCGCTGATGTGAACGGTGGATCGCAGAATACGATGTCAAAAGAGCCCCTCAATGACCCGATCACGGCCATTACATCTCCACGGATCACCTGCCAGCTGGTCTCGTTCAATTGTACAGCCGTGCGCTGGATGTGATCGCAGAGGGCCTTGTCCTGTTCCACGCTGACCACCCGCCGTGCGCCATTGGAGAGGAATTCCAAAGAGACGGACCCGGTCCCTGCGAACAGATCGAGCACGTCGATGCCTTCCAAGGGTTCGTTGTGGCGCAGGATATTGAACAGGCCTTCGCGCGCATAGTCGGTCGTGGGGCGCGCTTCCATACCCTTGGGGGGAAGGATCCTGCGGCCTTTGTATTTACCGCTGATCACGCGCATGCCACCTGCTCGAAGAGCGCCAGCCACCGCTCGGGCGCCTGCACCCCAAGAGCAGCCAGGTCCATTCTGTCCGAGGGAACAGCAGCCGCGCAATCCACGAGATAGCGGCGCAACAGGTACTGTTCCTCCTGTCCCCAAGCCGGTCCCCCCGCGTAGACCTTGATCCGGTCGGGCACCATGCTGACCTGCTCGACCGCGAACAGCACATGGAAAAGGGTGTCTGTTGCTCCACCGACATGATAGGAGTTGCTTAACAACAAGCGCCCGCGGTCGGCTATTGCCAGGTCCATCCGGTCGCCGATACGATGAAGGATCAACGCTGCACCGCTGCGGCCATGGTCGATCGCACGCTGCACAAGAAGACCCCGCAAGGACAATGGTCTTGCTGCCGGGAAGCGCTGCAGGATGGCATGTTCCGTTCGTTCATCATGGAGATAGACACAGCGCGCTCCGATGGGCTCGATCGGTTCGTCGCGCATCAGCCCAGTGGGCAAGGCCCCATGGACCAATGTCAAGTGCTCCATTTCGCTTCCGGGCACCAAGGCGCTTTCAGGCACCAGGGTGCTCAGTTCC
Source organism: Flavobacteriales bacterium (assembly GCA_020437905.1). Classification (GTDB taxonomy): domain Bacteria; phylum Bacteroidota; class Bacteroidia; order Flavobacteriales_F; family PHOS-HE28; genus PHOS-HE28. The sequence continues at coordinate 970 of JAGQVN010000177.1, read as the reverse complement.
GGGGCTCCGATGAACGTCACCGACACCGCATCCTTGGGAAGGACATCCTGAGCAGGAAGCGCTTCACCTTGGTCCGAGTGGATCGCCAGGCAGGCGCCATCGGAGGTGTCGTGCACACACCAAGCTTGCGCTCCCGGCGTGGAAAGAATGCTTAAGTGGTACGTGCCCGGTCGGTCAGGATCGTACCGGGCCACTTGATGTGCGGCCTGCATGGATCATTCACCGCTCCAATTCCCGGAGGTGCTCGCTTTCTCCAGGCTTCCGACCATGAGCGTATCACCCTTGACCATGGGAGTCCGGTCCTTGGCCACGAACACGGGGACATCGCGACCGCTGCTGTTGATCGTTCCCGACCTCAGGATAAAGGGTTCCTTCGTGACCACGTTGTTGACGAACGCATCGGGCTCGAACGGGAACACCCGACCTTCCATGGCACGTGGGTTCAAGAACAAGGAATCCAACGCCGGCACTTCGATCGTATCCCGCACGATGATCTTGAGTTCCAGAGCCTCCTCCTCGGTCAGCGTGTCAGGCACCTGTCCAATGGCCCGGATCATCGGGATGCTGCCCTGCTTGACGAAGGTCTTCAGTGCGTTCAGGTCATTGGCGAAGACGCCGTTGGCCTGTTTGTAGGCCAATTGTGCGGTGCGCACATCCTTCAATCCCTGGATCACCTGGGAGTCATATTCCCGCTTCTGCTCGTTGAACTCGATGACCTCTTGCACCGAGCGATAGTCCCTGTAACCAAGGCCGATCGCACCCAGCGCACACAGAGCCCCGATGATGGTCCCGCTTCTTCGGGTGATGATCCCAAGCTGCAGCAGCAACATGATGACCCCGACCACAAGGGCCAGGGCAGCCCCGGTCAGCACCCATGAATTCTGGCCTTGCATGGCACCGATCATCAGGAGCACACCGCCGATCACAATGATCAGCGCAGGAAAGATGTAGTTCGTAAGCTGCTTCATAT
>JAGQVN010000176.1 GCA_020437905.1 Flavobacteriales bacterium | reverse complement strand
TTCCAGCATGGTGCCCCCACTGGTGATACACGCCACCCGGGCACCCTTCTCCAAGGCCTGGTGCAAGGCCGCAAGCGTCTCTTCCGTGTTGCCACTATAGCTGCACGCGATCACCAGGCTGCCTTTGCCGACATAGCCGGGCAGGTAGTAGTTGTTGTACACCTCGATCGGACAGATGGCCTCCCCGGCGACCAGCTGAGCAGCGATGCGTCCGCCGATGCCGCTGCCACCAAGACCCGTGATAACGACGTTCCTGTAATGCTCATCGGGTCGGCCAAGGGTGGCCTGGGCCCCGATCCGCAGGGCATCGTTCAAATGCGCTGGAAAAGCATCGATGAGGTCGTACATCGTCATGGCCATGGTGCAAAAGTAGACGCCCTATTACGCAAACAGTGGCCTTCCGGTTGCTCGGTATCTTCGCGGCCCATTCCTTACCGGCCATGTCCGAACACCTTTCCGACCAGGAGGCAGCCCGTCGCGAGGCCCTGTACAAGCTCCGCGAACTGGGGATCGAACCCTATCCAGCAGCCGCTTTCCTGGTCACACATACCTCGGCGGTCTTCCAAAAGGATTTCGCCGATGCAGGTCCCGTGGAGGAGCATCAACACGCCGCTGATGTGGTGATGGCCGGTCGCCTCATGAGCGTGCGGATCATGGGCAAGGCCAGCTTCGCGGTGATCCGTGACCACACCGGCGACCAGCAGGTGTATATCGCCCGCGACGAGATCTGCCCGGGTGAGGACAAGACCCTTTACAACGAGGTCTTCAAGAAGTTGCTGCACTTGGGCGATTTCATCGGTGTGAAGGGTTTCGCCTTCCGCACCCGCACCGGGGAACTGACACTTCATGTGAAGGAACTTACCCTGCTCTCCAAGGCCCTCAGGCCGCTGCCGGTGGTGAAGACCGATGAGGAGGGCAACGTGCACGACGCCTTCACCGACCCCGAGCTGCGCCACCGGATGCGGTACGTGGACCTGGTGGTGAACGCGGGTGTCCGCGAGGTCTTCCTGAAGCGCACCCGCATCACCAATGCCATGCGCAAGGTCATGGAGCATGCGGGTTATGCCGAGGTGGAGACCCCGGTGCTGCAACCCATCCCCGGAGGTGCTGCGGCGAGACCCTTCATCACGCACCACAATGCCCTGGACATTCCCCTGTACCTGCGGATCGCCAACGAATTGTATTTGAAGCGGCTCATCGTGGGGGGCTTCGAAGGCGTGTTCGAGTTCAGCCGGAACTTCCGCAACGAAGGCATGGACCGGACACACAACCCGGAGTTCACCATCATGGAGCTTTACGTGGCGTACAAGGACTACAGCTGGATGATGAGCTTCATCGAAGGCATGTTGAGGGATGTCGCGACTGCAGCTAATGGCGCACCTACAGCCACGTTCAAAGAGCACGTCATCGACTTCTCCAGGCCGTTCAAGCGCATCACCATGTGCGGATCGATACAGGAAAAGACCGGGGTCGATGTGCTGGAGATGAATGAGACCATGTTGCGCGACCTGAGTAAAAAGCACCACGTGGAAGTGGACAAGACCATGGGGAAGGGCAAGTTGATCGATGAATTATTCAGCGCCCTGGTGCAGCCGGAACTGATCCAGCCCACTTACGTCACCGACTTCCCGGTGGAGATGAGCCCCTTGTGCAAGAAGCACCGTGACGATCCGCGCCTGACCGAGCGATTTGAGCTGTTCATGGCCGGCTTTGAAGTGGCCAACGCGTACAGCGAGTTGAACGACCCGCTCGATCAGCGTGAGCGCTTCGAGGAACAGCTGAAGTTGCAGGAACGCGGCGATGACGAGGCCATGTTCATCGATCAGGACTTTCTTCGCGCCCTGGAATATGGCATGCCCCCGACAAGCGGTGTGGGCATAGGCTTCGATCGCTTGGTGATGATCCTGACCAACAACCCCTCGATCCAGGAAGTGCTGCTCTTCCCTCAAATGAGACCGGAACGGCCGAATTCGTGAGGCCCTTTGAACTGGCTGCTGACCCGAACGAATAGGCCCGGATACGATCCAGGTCGCCACATAGGCTCGATGACACGGAAGGCAAGGGGACTCGACGTTGGGTGCTCAGCTACTCCATTTTGTCCATGCGTTCGATCACATCGCCCACACCCAATTTCCAGGCCACGTCCATACCTGTAGCGACCTCGGCGAAACGGGTATAACGACCGTCCAGGTGGGGTGCCGGTCCGAGCATGATGAAGAACTGACAGCTCTCGGTATCGCGCCCCGCCGAAGCAAGCCCGACCGAACCGGTCCGGAAACCGGTCAAGCCGATCTCGGTACGCAGCAGCCGGTCGAGACTTCCCCATCCGTCCCCGCGTGGACAGCCACCTTGCGCTACGAAGCCGGGCACGATGCGGTGGAACGTCTTTCCATTGTAATAACCGGCGGTGACCAGGGAGTCGAACAACAGGCAGCTCGCTGGCGCTGCGTCGACATCGAGGGATAGGACAATGTCCCCTTGGTTGGTGGTGATCCGGTAACGGGTCCCCTGGGCCAACCAGGACAAGGCCTCCAGGTCCAATGGAGGGACGCGTTGCGGAGGAGTGAACGTCGGTTCCTGACCGCCGCTCAAATGGGCCAATGCTCCGAGCATGAGCCGATCGGCCTCCAGGTCCCTGGGCAGGTCCAGGAGCGGGCGTGCACGAATCAAGGCGGTTTTCAACGCGTTGTTTTCCGTGTTCTTCAGTTCCTCGACCCCCATGATGGCCTCCGAAGCTGCGGCTGCAAGACCCGGGTCCAGAGGGTCATTGAAACAGGAAAGCACCAGTTCAACCCGATCGGAGGTCTGGTCCTTCACGAGGTCCCAGGCCGTCGAAAATGCACGTGTGCGTTCCACCAAGGGCTGCCCGGCAAGCATCCGCTCCCTGCAAAGAGCCAGAGTAGCCGCGGTGTCCGGTCCCATGCTCAAAGCGTCGAGTATGTCCGCACGGCGATAAGGATCTTGTTCCCGGGCATGCATACGCTGCAGTTCCTCAAGCGATGAACGGACAATGGTAGGGTCGCCATGCCTCAGCATGAGCCCATGCCAAAGGGGTAAGTGCGGGCCGTCGGAGCCGGCGATCGCCTGTATCAGGTAGCCGGCGGGAATAGTGTCCAGCGCTTCCAGTTGCTCCATGGCGACCATGGCCACGTGCGGGTCGCCCTTCCGGGCTCGTTCCAGCAGGGCGGACAAGTACGTCGTATCCGATCGGGCCCCCATCAGGCGCAGCATGGCCAATTGAACGAGCGGGTGCTCTTGGTCCAACGCGCAATTCAACACGTTCCTTTGGATGTCCTCGGAGGAATGGCGCATTGCTCCAAGGAGAAAGGCCTTGACCTCCAGCTCCTGTTCCATATTGATCATGCTGGAAAGCTCCGTTTCCATGCTCCCCAGGGCCGTTGCGGGCCAGCGACGCAGCGCGTCAGCGGCACGGACCCGCTCATATCCGCTTCCTTCCCGCAGGAGGTAGCGTACGATACTGCTGTCCTGCAGGACGCGGCGCGACGAGAGGGCATCGTAGGTGCTGCTGCGAAGCATCCGGTCGGCAGTGGTGTCCACAACGGAGCGTGCCCATTCA
>JAGQVN010000175.1 GCA_020437905.1 Flavobacteriales bacterium | reverse complement strand
CGCCACCTTGTCCACCAACCTTTGGGGGTCGTCGAAGTGCTCGAAAGGGGCCCCATAGCCACGCGCCATGCGCTCCACATCCTGCTGTACGATCGCCGGGCCCAGGTATCCGCCTTTCATGGCATCCGGTCGTGGGGCTTCGGTCCGTTCGCCACGCTGTTGGATGAACTGGACCGCATAGGCAGCACCAAGGGCGCCCCCCGCATCACCTGCAGCTGGCTGGATGAAGAACCCATCGAAAAGGCCGCTCTCAAGGACCTTTCCGTTGGCCACGCAGTTCAGAGCCACGCCACCGGCCATGCACAGGTTCCTGGATCCGGTCAGACGGGCAGCTTCACGTGCCATGCGCAGGACACATTCCTCGGTGACCTGTTGGATGGCCAGTGCCAGGTCGCAATGCTTCTGTTCCAGTTCGTCCCTCTCAGGCACCCGTTTCGGGAACCCGAACAATCCCTTCCATGCCTCATCCTTGACCATGGTGAGCCCGGTGGCGTAGTTGAAATAGTGCTGGTCCAACCAGATGGAGCCGTCCTCGTTCATGCGCACGAGCCGCTCCTTGATGAGCCGTACGTAACGCTCCACTTCTTCAGAGCCGGCACGCCCGTAGGGCGCAAGACCCATCAGTTTGTATTCGCCACTGTTCACCCGGAACCCACAGAAATAAGTGAATGCGGAATAGAGCAGCCCGAGGCTGTGGGGAAAATGCAGTTCCCTGTGGATGGTCAGCTCATTGCCTTCGCCGTGGCAGATGCTCGCCGTGGCCCATTCACCAACGCCGTCGATCGTCAATACGGCTGCGTCGGTGAACGGTGAAGTATAATAGGCGCTCGCGGCGTGGCTCAGATGGTGCTCCGGAAAGTAGAGCTTGGCCATGACCTGTTTCGGGTCGCCGAATGCGCTCAGTTCATCGCGGATCAATTTCTTGAGGAAGAGCTTCTCCTTCAGCCAGACCGGCATGCTCATCAGGAACGAACGCAGCCCTTTCGGGGCGAATCCGTAGTACGTCTCGAGCAGTCGCTCGAACTTCAGCAGGGGCTTGTCATAGAAGGCGATGGCATCCAGGTCCTCCAGGCGGATGCCAGCCTCCTCCAGGCAGTAGCGAACGGCGTTCGTGGGGAACCCGGGATCATGCTTCTTCCTTGTGAAGCGTTCTTCCTGGGCAGCCGCGATGATCTCACCATCCTGCAACAATGCTGCTGCGGAATCATGATAGAAGGCGGAGATACCGAGGATCCTCATGATCGCGAAGTAGGCGAAAATAGTTCGGGCTGCCAGCGGCAGGAGGAGGTCAAATGTGGTCCCCGTAGATCACATGGGCCATCCGCTCAGCCGCACCAGTGCGTTCTACCACGAACATACGGGCAGCGTGACCAGCCTGCTCGCGAAGGACCGTGTCAGCGACCAGTGTGCTGAGCACCTCGAGGAGTTCGTCGGCATCTGTCACTTGAAAGCCACCTCCCGCTTCGATCAGTCCCTTGGCCTCCGGGAACTTCTGGTGTTCCGGCCCGAAGATCACCGGCCTGCCCCAGGCTGCAGGTTCAAGCACACTGTGGATGCCTCCGCTGAACCCGCCACCGACATACGCGATGTCCGCATACTTGTATACCCGGGACAACGTTCCCATCCGATCGAGCAGGCATGTCCTCGCACCTTCGGGCGGGGAAAGCGCTTCCTGTTCCAAGGCGCTCCATCGCACCAACGGACCCGGGAAGGACCGTTCGATCTCCAGCTCGCCTTCGCTGCTGGGCTCGTGCGGAGCGATCAGCACGGATGGTGGCTGGTCCATGCGTCCCAGTGCGTCCACGATCAGATCATCATCCGGAGGCCACGTGCTCCCACAAACCAACAGGGGAGCATTCACGAGGGCCCGGAAACGGGCTGCGGCCGGAAGGGCTTCGTTCCGGTCTACCAATTCGCTGACCCGGTCCATCCGACTATCACCACAGATCGTCACGTTCTTCAAACCGATGGACCCCAGCAATTGCGCGGAACGCTCATCCTGAACGAACAAGTGAGTGAAACAGCGCAACATCCTGCGCCAGGTGGCTCCGTACCAGGCGAAAAAGGGTTGGTCTGCACGGAAGTTGCTCGAGACGAGGTAGCTGGGGACCTCAGCCAATGAAAGTGCGTTGAGGAAATGGTACCAGAACTCGTAGCGAACGAACAGGACCTTCCCTGGCCTCACCATCCGGATCATGCGATGCGCGTTGCCTGGTCCATCTGGTGGCAGGTAGTCCACGTGGGTGGCCAGGGGATGGTCCTTGAAGGCTTTGAAACCGCTCGGGCTGTGAAAAGTGAGCAGGACCGGTGTGCCGGGAGAACGCTCAACCAAGGCACGCAGCACGGGCAATCCTTGCTCACACTCCCCCACACTGGCACAATGCATCCAGATACATCCGTTCAGGGCCTCGCTCTTTTCCTGGAACCGCTCCCAGATCCCTTTGCGGCCTTGCACCCATTCCCGGGCCTTTGGGACGAAGGGTGCGGCCATCCGGATACCCACATGGTAGGCACCGGTCACCAGGTCGTAGATCAGGGGCATCAGTAAATGTAGAAGCTATCCGCTTTGCGCCGATAGATGGGAAGCGTCCATCCCGCGCGAAGTCCGGTGAGCATATCCAGGCGGTCCTCCTGATCGGCTTGTCCCGTGTCGAAGTTCACTGCTCGCAGCGAGGAGGTGAAGCCGAACAGGGAATGCAAGGCCACGAAGAAATTGGCGAAGCGGTTGTTCCCGATGTGCAGGTAACCGATCTCCAATTGTGCGGCCGGTCCGCCCGTCAGCCGGTCGTATCCTTCCAGGTAATCGTCCTGCAGCTGAGGCACCTCATTGTTCTGGGTCTCGATCCTGATCTTATGCCTCAGGTAACCACCACTGAGCTTCAACATCAAGCCTGAGTTCGGATTGGGCCCCACGATCGGCATGATCTTCCCCACACTCGCCAGAAGCGAGTATCCACGTTGGAACACGAGCACGGTGGCGGGCTGACCTTCCTGGTCCAGGATCTGTCCGTAGCTGTTCTGAAGCCCGTCCCCAAGGCCTGGTTCGATCACCTGGTTCCCGAAGATGAACGCACCTTCCCCACCAAGGAAGAAATTGTTCGGGAGCTTGGCGAACGCGCTCAGACCAAGACTGTTGTTGGCGCCGAAGCGGTCGGCCATGTTGCCACCTGGCAATTGGTATGCATAGCTCAACGTGACCGGGACCATGAAGATGGATGTATCCCGCACGCTCTGTTGTCCGTAGGAAGGGACCGCTGCGAGCCAGAACGCAGCACCAAAGACCAACGAAATTGGCTTCATTCCCCGGCGAAGGTACGAGCAGGGTACGCTCCGGGACCAGCTCTGAAGGGTGGTCCATGGGACCAGCATCGGCGCAGGGGCATGGTTATCTTCGCCCACCCTTGAACAGGACCGTGCATTCTGCATTTCTGCCAAGTCCAAGCCCATGAAGCCCATTCAAATGGTCGACCTGATCGGCCAGTACCAGAAGATCAAACCGGAAGTGGATGCCGCCATGGCATCGGTCGTCGATTCCGCCTACTTCATCGGCGGTCCCGACGTGAAAGCCTTTGAGAAAGAACTGGCGACCTACCTGAATGCAGGAGAAGTGATCGCCTGCGCCAACGGGACCGACGCCCTGCAGATCGCCTTGATGGCCCTGGACCTGAAGCCGGGTGATGAAGTGATCACCACCGCGTTCACCTTCGTTGCCACCGTGGAGGTGGTGGGCCTGTTGGGCATTACACCGGTGTTCGCCGATGTGGACCCCGACACCTTCCTGATCGACCCCGAGGATGTGAAGCGCAAGATCACACCCAGGACCAAGGCCATCGTGCCGGTGCATCTGTTCGGCCAATCAGCCGACATGGAGGCCATCATGGCCCTGGCCGATGAGCATGGTATCCACGTGGTGGAGGACAATGCCCAGGCCATCGGCTCGGACATCACCTGGAAAGATGGTTCCACGCGGAAGGCCGGGACGATCGGGCATATCGGCACCACGAGCTTTTTCCCCAGCAAGAACCTGGGCTGCTTCGGCGATGGAGGGGCCCTCTTCACGAACGATGCGGAGCTCGCAAAGCGGATCCGACGGGTCTGCAACCACGGAAGCGAAGTGCGTTATTATCACGATGTGCTGGGTGTGAACAGCCGATTGGACAGCCTGCAGGCTGCGGTGCTGCGGGTGAAGCTGCGCCACCTGAACGACTATGCCACAGCGCGGAACAAAGCGGCCGCTTATTACGACGATGCCTTCAAGGAGCTTCCTGGACTGCACATACCGGCCCGGGCCGCGCACAGTTCCCATGTCTTCCACCAGTACACCCTGCGCGTGTTGGATGGCACGCGCGATGGGTTGAAGAAGCATCTGGAAGAGCGGCACATCCCGGCGATGATCTATTACCCGGTGCCGCTGCACTTGCAGCAGGCGTACCGCTCCGAGCGTACACCGGAAGGAGCGCTGCCGGTTACCGAAATGCTGACGCAGGAGGTATTGAGCCTGCCGATGAGCACCGAACTTGATGACGAACAACTGGCCCATATCGTCAACGCGGTACGGGACTTTTTCAACCAACCGAACAATTGAAGCGCAGCAAGCGCGGGTAATCCCTCGATAAGATGAAGATCGCAGTAGTAGGAACGGGGTATGTGGGTCTGGTCACGGGTACGTGTTTCGCTGAAACCGGCAATCACGTGATCTGCGTGGACATCGACAAGGCCAAGGTGGACAAGATGAAGGCGGGCGAGGTGCCTATTTACGAGCCGCATCTGGATGTGCTCTTCGAACGGAACATCCGACAGGGCCGCCTGCACTTCACCACCGATCTCGCATCGGCCATCAAGGACGCCAAGATCATTTTTCTGGCTCTTCCCACACCTCCGGACGAGGACGGTAGTGCGGACCTGAAATACGTGCTTGGCGTGGCTGAGCAGCTGGGTGGCATGATCGCCGATTACAAGGTGATCGTGGACAAGAGCACCGTACCGGTGGGCACCTCGGAAAAAGTGCATGCTGCGCTGGCCAAGAACGCCAAGGTCGAGTTCGATGTTGTCAGCAATCCGGAGTTCCTGCGCGAAGGCTTCGCCGTGGATGATTTCCTGAAGCCCGATCGCGTGGTGGTGGGTACGAGCAGCGAACGGGCGCAGAAGCTCATGGAAGAGCTGTACAAGCCTTTCGTCCGGCAGGGCAACCCGATCATCTTCATGGATGAGCGCAGCGCCGAACTGACCAAGTACGCGGCGAACGCGTTCCTGGCCACCAAGATCACCTTCATGAACGAGATCGCGAACTTCTGCGAGATGGTCGGCGCCGACGTGGATAAGGTCCGCATCGGGGTCGGTAGCGACTCGCGGATCGGCAAACGCTTCCTGTTCCCGGGCATCGG
>JAGQVN010000174.1 GCA_020437905.1 Flavobacteriales bacterium | reverse complement strand
TTGCGGATGATACCGACGCGTTATTCGAGTATCACATCGCCACGGATGCCTTGTTGGGCGAGAAGATGATCACGACCCATCAGGATGTGAGCGCGGGCAACACGTACACCTTCATGGTACATGTGGACATGGCCAACATCGCGTCCAGCATTGACTTTAAAAACAACCTGGATACGCACACCGGCAACAACATGCCACTGGCGGTTCGTGTGCGCGATCTGCTGCTCAGCTCGATGATCCTGCACTGATCGGCAGGACCCGATACATGGGAGGGCCGTTCCGGAAGGGACGGCCCTTTTTCTTGGGGCCTCAATACCCTGGGGTGCCCGGCGGTATCATGTGAACGTCCCGTTGCGGGAATGGGATGCGGACATGATGCTCGCGGAACGCCTTGTCGATCTTGAACCGCAGATCGCTGCGCGTGTTCTCTATCATGAAGGTGTTCGTGCTCCAGAACAGGAGTTGGAACACCAAGGCACTCGCGCCGAAGTCGATGAAACGCACGTACGGATAGCGCTGCGGATGTTGGATCACATCCGGGTGCTCCAAAGCGCAGTCCATCAGGATCTTTCGCACTAGCTCCGTATCGGTGCCATAGGCCACACCCACCTCCACCTCGAACCGGCGGTAGGGGTCCCCATGGCTCCAGTTCACCACGTTCTCGGAAACGAACTTGTGGTTGGGGATGATGATCGAGGTCCCGTCACGCAGGATGATCATCGACGTCCTCAAGCGGATCTCCTCCACCCGCCCGATCATGCCATCCACCTCCATGACATCACCGCGGGTGGCCGAGCCTTCCATCAACAGCACAATGCCGGAGACCAGATCGCTGAAGATCTGCTGCATGCCCAGGCCGATACCGACCAACAGTGCTGCAGAACCGGCCAGGATCAATCCGATCCGTACACCGATGCTCTCCAACATGAACGCGATTCCGAGCACCCAGATCACATACTTGCTCAGTTGGCGGGCTGAGGTGTATCGGCCGCGGTCTTCGGACAGGTAGCGCTTCAGCAACCGGTCCACGATGGCCAGCACCACCCGTATCCCGATGAGCACCAGGACCACCACGACCAGGTCGATCGTGCTGATGGTGTATCGCCCGAGCGTCAACAGGTCCTTATCCAGGAATTCCTTCATTCCTCCGGCGAAGTAACAACGGATCCTGGGAGTACAGGGCTGGATGGCGGGGGTGGGATGGTATGCGGCAACAACTTGACCACTTCATCATTACCTTTGCGGCCTTGAAAACAGGCACAACACCCGATCCAATGCGACCCGAAGCACGGGTCCGGATCGCTGCCTGTTCAACGTCCCATCTCAATCTGTTGCGCGCATGAACATCTTCGTGGCCCGTCTCGCCCATACTGTTACCGACCTCCATTTGGAACTGCTCTTCGGCCATTTCGGCAAGGTGGAGCGTGCGCAGGTGATCTATGACAAGGCCACGGGCCGTTCGAAGCAGTTCGGTTTCGTGGAAATGGCGAACGAGACGGAAGCCCAGGTGGCCATTGCCAAGTTGGACGGGGCTCCACTGGAAGGAAGCCGCATCATCGTGAAGCCGGCCCGCGATCGGGAGTGATCCGCACGCCTCCTCAGCGGAGCATGATCCGCTGGGTCTTGACGGCCTTGCCATCCAAGGTGAGCTGGCAGAGATAGGTGCCACCCGCCATGGGGGTGCCGCTCGCCGACCGGCCATCCCACTGCGTGGTGTAGCGGCCTTGGCCTTTCACCTCTTCGACCAAGGTGACCACTTCCCGGCCGTTCAGGTCCAGGATATGGATGCCTGCCCTGGCCGATCGGAACACATTGAAGTGGATGCTGCATCTTTCCTGCATCGGGTTCGGATGCACCGGCAGGAGGTCCCCATCTGTGCCGAAGCGGTTCGGCTTGATGCCCACGAAGCCGTCCAACACGATGTCGAAAACACCTTCCTGCTGCCCACCGCCCAGCGGGTTCAGTGGGATGATGCGCAGGGTCGCATCGGGTTGTGAGGCCCAGGGGTCCTGAGCGATGTATGGGTCGCCTTCGAAATAAAGCTGGGTGATCAGCTCCGGGAACCCAGGCTTGTTCACCCGGAAATGGATGTGGCTCGGACGGAACTGGTTGCCGTTCAGGTATGGCCCGGGCATGATGGTCTCGAAGGCATACTGGCCGTTCGCGGTACTGTACATGGTGGCACGCAGGTTGAAGGCAGGTGACGTGTCGTACACCGCGGCATCGTTCGCCTGCCACACCTCGATCGAGGCACCCGGTACCGGTGTGAGGCAGTCGCTGCTGAGCACCGTACCGGAGATGAAAAGCCGATCGCCTGGTTCGTTCAGGCCGGCCACCAGCGTCGTCATCGGCGATCCGGCCAGGTAGAACGGGCCCAGGATGTCGTCCGTGGTGGGCAGACAATTACCCGCTGGCGCCGGGCTGGCAGTGCCGCCGCTGCCGAGCAGATGGGTGGGTAAGAGGAAGGTCCCCAACGTCAGGGTCGATCCTGCTTGAATGAATGTGCGGCGGTCCATGGCACGCACATGCTGCCGGTCTTTCTTGGTCATGATCATTGGGGTATATGGACGCGCCGGGTCATTCGCTCACCTTCCTTGTTGCGGGCCACAAGTACATGTATCCCCGAGCTCAGGCCATCCGTGGCGATCCGCAGCGGCACCGAAGTCGGCTGCTCCCGCAGCAGAAGGCGTCCATGCATGTCGTAGAGCTCGACCTCTTGAAGTCCGAAGCCCAGGGCACGGACCACGAGGTGCCGCCCATCATGGAACGCCTGTATCCACGGCTGGTCATGCGCTGCAACAGCGTTCTGGATCTCGACGCATGCTTCGTACCAGTCGAAGACCATGTCCGAGGGCACGTTGTCGTTCTGGAAGTAATTGATGAGACCGGTGATGCCCTGGTTGCTGCTCACCGCCAGGTTGATGCTGTCGGACACATCGATCGGTGTGAACGGGCTCACCCACAACGTGTAGTCCGTTCCTGGCGCGATGCAGACACTATCCTCAGCGTTCCTGTTCACTCCGTCCAATTCGAACACCCCGGAACCTACCGTGGCGCTCAAGTGATCCTCCAGGAACCAGTACACCTGGCCCTGGACCAGCTGATCGTGCCAGTCGGTAAAGGTGAGCTGCGCATATACGCAGCTGTCGGGTGGGCACAGGTCCACCATCAGGGCCCAGGAACACACCAGCGTGTCGCCAAAGCCGCTGTAAAGCTCAAGGGTCAGAAGCTGCGGTCCGTTCCCGAGGTTGGCACCGGGGAACACGTCCAGCGCATGGATGCCCGGCCACGGCCCGAAGCTCAGGCAGAAGAAGTTGACGGTCTCCTTGGCGAGCGTGTCCCCCTGGTCATTGTACAAGACGAAGGAGGGGTACCCGATGCAGTCCGATGTGGTGGTGAAGGCCCCGATCTCGATGGTGTTGGGGTCGGTCGCGCTGTAATGTACAGGCCCCACGATCACGCTATCGCAGAGGGTCTGTGCCGAAAGGCCAGTGCTCGCGAAAAGCATGGTGAACAGTGGGAGTAGCGAAAGGTCCGGTCGTTTCTTCATGGCTTCTTCATGATCTGGAACAAAGGTCCCATGCGATCCGGCATGCGTCGATGGACAGGACCGGGGGCTACTTGTACTTTTCCCGGATGTCGGCGCGATAGGTGGCGGGCGCACTGCCTTGCATCTTCTTGAACCACCTATTGAAGTATGCCGGGTCGGCGAATTGGAGCGCATAGCCCACTTCCTTGACGCTCAGGTCGGCATGGAGCAGCAAGCGTTTTGCCTCCAACAGCAGTCGTTCATGAATGCATGCGCTGGTCGTTCGTCCTGTTCGACGCTTCACCAGTTCGTTCAGGTGGTCGGCGCTCAGGTTCAGTTCACCTGCATAGTCCTGCACCTTCCTCGCGGTAAGGAAGCGTTCTTCCAAGAGCGCCAGGAAACGCACCACCGGGTCCTGATCCACCACCGGCAGGTCGTTCGAGGGCTGTGAACTGGATGCCCAGTGGGCCACCTTCAGCAGGATCACGGAGAGCAACGAACGGGCGATACCGTCCAAGGGGCCATCACCTTGTTGCAGCTCATGGGCAAGGCCTTGCGCCAGGCGCATCAGCTCGTCATGTCGCGCAGCGTCCAGACCAAGTGAGGGTCCACGATGAGTGTTGCTGAACAGGAAGGTCAAGGCCTGGTGCCCTTCAAAAGAAGCAGCTTCCGCAGCGAACATCACGACCAGCCCCTCCATATCCGCCGAACGCACCAGCTGATGGACCTGGCCGGGTGAGACCCAGTGTACACAAGGCACCCGGACGGGATAGGTGTGCAGGTCGATCATGTGGGTGCCTGAGCCCTTGCTGAAGAGGAACAGTTCGTGGAATTCGTGCCGGTGCACCCCGTTCCTCACTTCCGCCCTGGCGGGCCGGATGGGCTCCACACGGACCAGTGTGGACGTGTGAGCGTGCAGCTGATGGACGGGGATGGGACGTTCCTTCACACTACGAAGATGGGTCCATCCGTAGAAGCGTTGCCTGGTCGTTCTGCTGGCCTTGGTCAGCGCGCCCAACGAATGCTCCACATGCCGCGAAGATCCCCCAAGGCATAGCCCGTGGCCGCATCATTGGGGTAGCGTTCACGGATCCGGACCAACGCCGTGCTGTCCAGTCCGTTCTCCGGGGTGCCGTGGCACTTCAGGCAGGTGGGGGACTGGATGAAGATCGGTCGGTAATAGGCGACGCTGTCCGGACGGATGACCACCTGATGCTCCACGACCTGCTCAGGGTCCGTTCCGCGCCAGGTATCCAACATCTCCTGGAAGACCCTGGTCTCCTCTGCATCGGGTCGGTCGTACGCCGCGCGAATGCGGTCCGTGGTGCGTCGGATCTGCACGTGATGCACCGATCCCAGGCTATCCATCAATGCGCCGGCCGCACGCGAACAATGGTCCACGGCATGTGAGGGACCGCCATCGGTCATGGCTTTTCGCAGCTGTCCGCTCAACGCTTGGAAGGCTGCCTCAGCGATCGAACGGCCTTTGGTCAGGGCGTCAGCCTCCTTGACCGGAACGGTGGGTGCCGTGCAGGCGGTCACCAGCACGAGCAGCGTCAGCGATCCGAGCTTGCCGACCATGCCTCGAAGGTAGCTCATCCCCGGAGCGTACCTTCCGGTATGAAAGAACACCTGCACGCCCTGGCCTGGTTCGAGATCCCCGCGAACGACTTTGAACGCGCCAGGAAGTTCTACAGTACCATTTTCGCCTTTGACATGCCCGAGATGACCTTCGGTCCGGTGCGCATGGGCTTCTTTCTACACGACCGCGAAGCAGGAGGCATCGGTGGTGCCATCGTGCACAACCCGGAGTTCTATGTGCCCAGCGGCGATGGTGCCAAGGTGTATTTGAACGGGGGGCATGACCTCAGCGTGGTCCTGGATCGCGTGGAGGGGGCAGGCGGGGAAGTGCTCATCCCGAAACGCGCGATCGGAGAGGGTATGGGCCACATGGGTATGTTCCGCGACAGCGAGGGCAACGTGGTGGCCCTGCATTCCCCGGAATGATGGTGGGTCCGTATACGGGTTGCGACCCCTGATCCGTTAGCTCTTGGGTATCCGTTCTTATTCCCGGCGATCGGTGCATTGCGCACGACAGGGATAACCTGGACCGTGTTACCTTGAACGTCATTTTTCATAACCATCCCCTCATGCGCAACAGCGTTCTTTCCCTTGTCCTGTTCGGGTCCTCGGTCATCGGGCTTCACGCCCAGAAGTACACCTACACCTCCGTCCCCGATGATCCGATGGAAGTCCGGATCTATACCCTGGACAATGGGTTGAAGGTGTACTTGTCCCGGAACACGGATGAACCGCGCATCCAGACGAACATCGCGGTGCGGGCGGGCAGCAAGCATGACCCGGCCACCTCGACCGGTCTTGCCCACTACCTGGAGCACATGCTCTTCAAGGGAACCTCCCAGATCGGCACGGCGAACTGGCGGCAGGAGGAAGCCCTGCTGAAGGCCATCTCCGATCGCTACGAGGCCCGCCGCGCCACTCAGGACGAGCAGGAACGTACCCGCCTGTACCGCGAGATCGACAGCCTGAGCACCCTGGCTGCGGAGTTCGCCATTCCGAACGAGTACGACAAGATGATCTCGTCCATCGGTGCGAAAGGAACGAACGCGTACACGAGCAATGAACGGACGGTGTACATCAACGACATCCCCACCAACGAGCTGGAGAAATGGATGATGGTCGAATCCGTCCGCTTTCAGGAACTGGTGTTGCGTCTGTTCCACACGGAACTGGAGACCGTCTTCGAAGAATTCAACCGCGGCCAGGACAACGACTACAGCAAGGCGTACAAGGCCATGAACAAGGCGCTGTACCCCAAACATCCCTACGGCTTGCAGACCACCATCGGCACGGGTGAACACCTGAAAAGCCCGAGCATGGTGCACATCCACAACTACTTCGACACCTACTACGTGCCCAACAACATGGCGGTGATCCTGGCCGGTGACCTGGACTATGACCGCACGATCGCGCTGGTGGACAAGTATTTCGGTAGCTGGAAGGTCAAGGATGTGCCACCGTTCACCTACGAACAGGACGGACCCATCACCGAGGTACGCACCGTGGAGGTCCTCGGCCCCATGGCCGAATGGCTGCAACTGGCCTGGCGCTTCCAGGGAGCGTCCAGCGACGACCCCATCATGATCGACCTGATCTCCAGCATGCTCAGCAACGGCCAGGCCGGCATCTTCGATCTGGAGATCGTGCAGGCCCAGAAGGCCTTGTCGGTCCGGAGCTATGCGGGGGACATGGCGGATTACTCGATGCTGGGCATCCGGGCCCAACCCAAACAGGGCCAATCCCTGGAGCAGTTGAAGGACCTGATCCTGGAGAAGCTGGAGCTGCTTGCGGAAGGACAGTTCGAGGATTGGCTCATTGAAGCGGTGGTGAACGACGCACGTCAGACCCAATTGCGCTATTGGAACGAGTACAACAACCTGCGGGCCGCGGCCATGACCGATGCCTTCGTGCTCCAAAAGGATTGGAAGGATGTCGTCAGCTACCACGACCGCATGGCCAAGATCACCAAGGAGCAGGTGATGGCTTTTGCCAGAAAGCACCTGCGCCGGGACAACCACGTGGTGCTTTACAAGCGCACCGGTGAGGATCCGGAGGTGTTCCGGATCGAGAAGCCGGAGATCACGGCCATCGACATCGAGCGCGGCAGCAAGAGCGAATGGTACCAGGAGTGGGAGGCGGTCCCTTCGGCGAGCCTGGAACCCCGGTTCGTGGACTACGAGAAGGAACTTTTCCAACGCGAGCTGGAGCCCGGGATCCCCTTCTACCAGGTGAACAATCCGACCAACGAGCTCTTCACGCTGATCCAGATCCTGGAGACCGGGGAGCGTGCAGACCCGATGATGAAGCTGGCGGTGAAGTACCTGGACCTGCTGGGTACGGACAAGCATTCGGCCAGTGACCTGAAGAAGGAGTTCTTCAAGCTGGGCGTTGGTACCGGCGTGTTCGTCAGCGAGGATCGCATCTATCTGTCGGTGCAAGGCCTGGACAAGAACCTCGACGAAGGCTACGCCCTTTTCGAGCACCTGCTGGCAAACGCGGTGGTCGACACGGCCAAATACCGTGAATTGGTACGGGACATCGGGAAGGAGCGGCGCGACCTGCTGAAGAACAAGAGCCAGATCATGTACGGCGGCATGATGAACTATGGGATGTACGGCCCACAGAACCCCAATACGGATATCCTCTCCATGCAAGGGATGATGCAGCTGGATCCGCAACGGTTGGTGGACATGATCCGGGCGATCAACTCCCACGAACACCGCATCTTCTACTACGGCCCGCGCGACAAGGAGCAGGTGATGGCGTTGATCAAGGCCACGCACCGAACGCCCGATGCGCTGAAGCCCTATCCGGAGAAGGAACGCTTCGAGGAACTGCCGACCACCGGGAACAAGGTGTACTACGTGGACTACGACATGGTGCAGACCGAGGTGATGTGCCTGTCCCGCAACACGGCTTACGACCCAAGCCTCGAGGCCTACGGCAACCTGTTCAACGCATACTTCGGTGCGGGGCTGTCCAGCATCGTGTTCCAGGAGATCCGCGAGTCGAAGGCACTGGCCTACGCGGCCTATGCCTTCTTCACCAGCCCGCAACGGCCAACGCGTTCGCATTACCTGCGTGCCTATGTGGGAACACAAAGCGACAAGCTGGGTACGGCCGTGCAGGAGATGCTGAAGCTGCTGAACGACATGCCTGTGGATGCGGACATGATCGACAACGCCAAGCAGTCGGCCATGAAGGTGATCGAGTCCGACCGGACCACCAAGGAAAGCATCTATTGGTCCTATGATCGCCTGCAACGCATGGGCCTGGACGCCGGTCATCCGGAGCGGGTGTACGCTGCGTTGGGAAAGGCGGATCCCGATGGGCTCGTACGCTTCTTCAAGGAGCACATCCAGGGCGGCAAGTACACCTTCCTGGTCATCGGCAAGAAGGCCGACATGGACATGGATGCATTGAACAAGCTGGGTCCTGTGCAGGAGCTCAGCCTGAAGGACCTGTTCGGCTACGCTGCAGCGGACCTGGACCGGACATTGAACTGATCAAGCCGTAGAAGCCTCGAATAGGGGGGCGACGTGAAGCTTCAATCCCTCATCAGCAGCTCCGAACGAACGCGATCGGTACCACTGTATAGGCTGACCACATACAGGCCTGCCACAAGCTCCGACAGGTCCAGGTCGATCCGTTTGGAATTGGCGGAGGAACTCCGAAGTAAACGCCCGTCCAGTTGCAGCACCTCGATCCGTTCGATCGTGTCGTCAGAGATGATGGTCACTCGCCCATTGCTCGGGTTCGGGAATAGCTGGACACCCGCATGCGCGACAGGGGATATGGTTGTAGGCAAAGCCACTTCGAACACCGCCGGTTCGGTGATCACCGGTTCGTTGAAGTCGAAGTGGATGTTGGCGACGTTCTCGATCGACTCCGCCACCATCAACGAGCTCTGCGGCCTCATGCGGAATTTCACGTAGCCATGACTGTCCGGCTCGTTCGATGTACTGTCCGGAAGAAAGATCGGGTCGTGGGTGAAATGAAGCGCGCCATTGTGCAGGTACCAGGTGTTGTCGTGCGATCCGCTGACGTATTCCATGCTGGCCCATTCCAGATCTGTGCTCAACGTGTCGGTGATCACCACGCGCAGGGCTGGTGCAGTGCCGGTGTTCTGGAATCGGATGGTGTATTCGACGAACTCGCCAGCCTGGACCTCGAACAAGCTGATCTCCGTCGGCTCCACCCGCTTATCGTTCGGGTCGAACGAACCGACCACCACCGTGTTGCTTGACGCCGTGTTATTCGCCATTGTCGAGTCCGGCTGTTGCGGAACGGCGTTCAGCGTGTGGTCCAGCGGTGTTCCCAAGGGTACGCTGAGGGCGGTGTACAGGGTCGCCTGCACATGCCATGCATCGCCCGGTTCCATGAGGGTCGTCCAGGACGCATTGTTCCCCAGCTGAAGATCGGGGGTTTCCGTGCTGCCGACCCAGGACTGGTCAATGTCGAACGCCAGGTCGATGGTCGCCGTGGTCGCTTCCGTTCCGATGTTGTGCACATGGAGATACAGGTTGTTGGTGAAGCCCGGCCTTGCACCTTCCGCCTGTATGTCGACCACCAGGTCGTAGATCCCGGGTATGGGCTGGTAGCCGATGTCGTTCAAGGAATCGATCTCCAGTGGCCCCAGGCTCACGACCACTGCCGGCGTGGTCTTCATGTGATAGAGCACCGGCATACCGTCCAGCGTGAAGGTCGCACTGTCCGCCCGCAATACATAGTTGCCGTTCAGGTCCGGTGCTGTGAGCAGATCACCCGGTTGTGCCTCCACCACAGCGTTCACGAAAGGCGCTTCCCCGGGATCCATGATCCCATCACCATCGTCATCCAGGAAGACGGAACCGGTGATGGCTTCATCGGCGAGCGGGCAGGGTGCACTGTTCACGTTGCAATCGACGGCCTCGAATCCAAGCTCACTGTTCGCGGTGTCCAGTGAGGTGGGGAAGTTCGGCAGGCAGGTCACTCCCGTGTTCTCACAATACAGGCGGTTCAGGGTGTTCGGCAGGGAGGGCAGGCAAGTGATGTTGGTCAAAGAGATGTGCAGCTTTTCCAAGTTGGCCGACAAAGGCGGCAGGCTGCTGATGCTGGTCTCCTGCGCGAAGAGTTCAAGCAACTGATCGTTATGCGGAGGCAGCGAAGTGATCAAGGGGTTCTGTCCGATGGCGAGGGAGCTCAGGAGGGGCGGAAGGCTCGCCGGGAGACCGGTCAACGAATTCGGCATGCAATGCAGCGTGCCGAGCGAAGTGGGAAGAGGCGGCAAGCTCTGCATCGGATTGTTCCCACAATAAAGGAAGTTCAGCTGAGGGAGGGCGGGCAACGCGGTCAGTTGGTTGTTGTAGCACCGCAGGTCGCGAAGTGACGCGGGTAACGTCGGAAGGCTTGTGAGGTCATTGTCACGGCAATAGAGCTTCTCCAAGGAAGAGGGCAGTGGAGGAAGGGATGTCAGCCCGTTCTGATCGCAGGTCAATTGCTCCAGGGATGCCGGCAGAGTGGGCAGAGCACCGAGCGGATTGGACTTGCAATCCAACCATTGCAAGGATGGTGGGAGGGACGGCAAAGCGGACAAGTTGTTCACGAAGCACCACAGGACCTCCAGGTTCTCCGGTAGATCGGGCAGGGAGGTCAGGCTGTTGTAATGGCACTTCAAGCTCGTGAGCGCCGCGAAGTACTGGATGCCGTCCAGGTCCGAGATACCGGCGTTGTTCACGGCCATGTCATTCAGTGTCAGTACATCGGCATGCGTCGTGTCCAACACGTTCCCGCTCATCGCATTGGGCACGATCTGCTGCAGCTTGGCCGCAAAGGCGGGATCAGGGATCGCGTACTGCGCTTCGGAAGCCGCACAGGTGGCGGTCAACGCGACCAACGCGAGCGTCTTTTTCATTCCAGCATCAGGAGTTGGGAGCCGAATTGCTCGTTGGCATGGTGCACACGGACAACATACAGGCCTGTTGCGAGTTCCGACAGGTCCAGGTCGATCCGGTTGGAATTGGCGGAATGGCTCCGAAGCAAGCGGCCATCCAGTTGCAGCACCTCGATCCGTTCGATCGCTTCCTGGGCAACGAGGGTCACGCGTCCAGTGGTCGGGTTCGGATATAGTAGAACACCGGCAAGATCGACCGAAGGCACTACCGTCGGCAAGGCCACTTCGAACACCGCCGGCTCAGTGATCACCGGTTCGTTGAAGTCGAAGTATATGTTGGCGACGTTCTCGATCTGTTCACCCACCATCAGCGGGCTGTTCGGCCGCATGCGGAACTTCACGTAGCCGTGGCTGGCCGGTTCATTTGCGGTGCTGTCGGGCAGCAAGATCGGATCATGGACGAAGTACAGGACGCCGTTCTGCACATACCAGGTGTTGTCGTGGGATCCGCTGAGGTACTCCATGCTGCCCCAGTTCAGGTCGCTGCTCAGCGTGTCGGTGATCACCACGCGCAGCGCCGGAGCGGTGCCTGTGTTCTGGAAGCGGATGGTGTACTCCACGAAGGTGCCGGCCTGGACCTCCTGGACGCTCACTTGCTCGGGATCGACCGACTTATCGTTCGGGTCGAACGCGGCCACCACAACCCCGGCGTACTGCCGTGCGTTGTTCGCCGGGGTGCTGTCCGGCATCTGAGGGAATGCCGAGAAGCTGTGCAGGATCGGAGTACCCAACGCAACGAGTGTATCCGTATGCAGCAAGACCCTGTTCGTCCAGCTCTGGTAGGGGGCTATCGTCGCGGACCAGCTCAGGTCATTTCCGTTCTGGAGATCCGGCAGGCTGTCGCTGCTCACGATGCTCTGGTCCATGTCAAAGCTCACGTCGATGGTGGCCATCGCGCTTTCCGTACCCACATTGGTCACGGTCAGGAACACGATGTTGTCATGTCCTGGTCGGGCGGGGATGGTGGAAAGGTCCACCACCAGGTCGTAGATCCCGGGTATGGCCTGATAGCCGATGTGGTTGAGCGAATCGATCTGCAGGGCGGACAAGGTGAAATTGTAGGCTGGCGTCGTCCTGGGGTGGTAGAGCACATCGCGACCATCCAGGGTGAACGTGCCCACATCCAGGGGCAGGACATAGTTGCCATCCGGGTCCGGAGCGCTTAGGAAATTCCCCGGTTGCGCTTCCACGACGGCCAGGCTGAAGGCGGGCTCTCCGACATCGCGTACCCCGTTGCCATTGTCATCGTGGAACACATTACCGGTCGCTGCTTCATCGTAGAGCGGACAGTCCGATCCCGCCACCTGGCACACGTTCACCGGGAAGCCCAGGTTGCTTGGACCGGGTAGGAAATCCACAGGGATGTTCGGCAGACAGTTGAGTTGATTGCCATAACTGATGATCGTTTCCAGGCTGTTCGGCAGCAAGGGGAAGCAGGCGATCTGATTGTCCTGGCACTGCAGGTTGAACAATTGGCTCGGGAGGTCGGGAAGTGCGGTCAACTGATTCTCATGGCATTGCAGCACGCGCAGGGAATTCGGCAGGGTGGGCAGGGAGGTCAGCATGTTCTCGCCGCAATACAGGTTCTGGACCGCGGGAAGCGCTGGCAGGCCCGAAAGCAGATTGGTCCAGCACCCCAGTGTACTGAGCGATGGGGGCAACGTGGGCAGGGAAGTGAGCAGATTGTTGCCGCAGTACAGCGAGCCGAGCCCGTTCGGCAGGGTCGGCAGGGCTCCCAGCTGGTTTTGCGCGCAGTCCAGGTAGGATAGCGCCGGTGGCAAGGCGGGCAATGCGGTCAGCTGGTTGGAACCGCACCTCAGGTTGGACAGTGTGGAAGGCAGGGGAGGCAGGGTGATCAGGTCGTTGC
>JAGQVN010000017.1 GCA_020437905.1 Flavobacteriales bacterium | reverse complement strand
GAGCTTATCCGAATACGACGTCTGAGAGTCCTTTCCCTACCTTTGCAACCCCTTTCGGGCGCGCACTTTCGCAGCAACACCCCCCTCTTTCCCCTACCCGATGACCTCCTTCTCCTCGCTCGGCCTCCGGGCGGAACTCCTGCATGCCCTCACCGATCTGGGCTTCACTTCGCCCACTCCGGTGCAGTCGGAGGCCATCCCGCGCCTGCTGGAAAGTGATCATGACCTGGTCGTGCTGGCACAGACCGGTACCGGCAAGACCGCCGCGTTCGGCCTGCCGATGCTGGAGCACATCGATCCCGCTGACCGCTCCATTCAGGCGCTGGTCCTGGCACCCACCCGCGAGCTGTGCGTGCAGATCACCGGTGACCTGGAACGCTTTGCCACGCACCTGAAGGGCGTGACGCCGGTGGCCGTCTATGGTGGAGCAAGCATCCGCGATCAGATCCGGGCCATCCAACGGGGTGCCAACATCGTGGTGGCCACCCCCGGACGCCTCCTTGACCTGTTGGGCCGACAGGCCCTGGACCTGGCCCAGGTCCGGATCGTTGTGCTCGACGAGGCCGATGAAATGCTGAACATGGGCTTTCAGGAGGACCTGACCGACATCCTGAGCAACACCCCTCCGGAGAAACGCACCTGGTTGTTCAGCGCGACCATGGGCCGCGAGGTGCGGCAGATCGCCAAGCGCTACATGCACGGCACCGAGGAACTGCAGGTGGGTGAACGCAATGCCGCAGCTGCGGAGATCAAGCATCAATACACGGTGGTGCACGCCCGGGACCGCTTTGGTGCCTTGAAGCGCTTCGTGGACGCCGACCCCGATCTCTTTGCCATTGTGCTCTGCCGCACCAAGCACGAGACCCAGCAGCTGGCCAGCCAGTTGGTGAAGGACGGCTATGTGGCCGACGCCATCCATGGCGACCTCAGCCAGGCCCAGCGCGACCATGTGATGGGACGCTACCGAGCGCGCACGCTGCAGCTGCTCATCGCCACTGATGTGGCCGCGCGAGGGATCGATGTCAGCGATGTGACGCACGTGATCCACTTCGACCTGCCCAACGATCAGGAGAGCTATACGCACCGCAGCGGACGTACCGCACGCGCCGGACGCAGCGGCGTTTCGCTCAGCATCATCGGGGTGCGCGAAAGGCGAAAGATCCAGCAGTTGGAACGGATGCTTCGGACGCACTTCACGTATGTCCGCGTACCCGGCGGACCGGAGATCGGGAAGGCCCAATTGATGGCCTACCTCGGCAAGCTCAAGGGCGTGAACGTGCAACAGGAAGCCCTGGAAGGACTGCTGGGCATTGCGCACGAGGAACTGGCCGGGTTCAGCAAGAAGGAACTGATCGAACGCTTTATGAGCGTGGCCTTTGAGCGTCTCCTCGGTCAGTTCGGCACATTGCCCGACCTGAACGTGGACATGAGCGCCAAGGACCATACCCTGCGCAACGACCGACCCAGCTCGCGCGAACGTTTCAGCACCGGCAGGCAGCTGTTCATCAATCTCGGTCGCGCTCATGGCTTTGATAAAGGCCGCATGCTCGGATACCTCTGCGGTGTCAGTGGGCTCAGTGGCGACATGATCGGCCGCATGCACATCGACGAATACCACGCCTTCATCGACATCGAACCCGATCACTTCCAACAGGTGTTCAACTCGCTGAAAGGAGCCAGTCACCAAGGCCG
Organism: Flavobacteriales bacterium; assembly: GCA_020437905.1. Taxonomy (GTDB): domain Bacteria; phylum Bacteroidota; class Bacteroidia; order Flavobacteriales_F; family PHOS-HE28; genus PHOS-HE28. Next base: position 3,012 of record JAGQVN010000017.1, on the reverse strand, counting down.
ACAAGTCCGCGTAGACGAAGGACGTGGGCAGCAAGCCCGGGGCCAGAAGGATCGGGGGCCGCATGGCCGGGGATCGAAGGAGCGCGGAGAGCAAGGTCGTGGCGATCGCAAGCCCCATCGGAAAGGGTCTCGCAGCTTCGACAAAGGGCCGAAAAAGACGCACCGCAAAGGGCCGAAGAGCAGCGGTCGCTGGTAGGGGGCTACAACTTTCTCAAGGCTTCGCGCTTGCTCAAAGGGCTCAACGTATGCGTGGCCACGAAGGCTTGTACCGCCTCCGGAGCGGTTTCCGCATAAGCGCGTAAAGCCCAGCCGATCGCTTTGCGGATGAAGAAGTCCGAGTGCGCAGCATGCTGGGCACAATTGCTGAAGAGCATTTCCTCGTCCGTGTCCTGCTTCCACTTCAGCTGGAACAGGATGGCCGTGCGGTTCAGCCACATATCGGAACTGCGGATCCAGCGTTCGTTCCAGTCGCCGATGGTCTGCGGATGCTTCTTCAGGATAACGCCGACCACGTTCGCTGCATAAGCATCCACTGTGTCCCACCAGCTGTGGGTAGTGATGAGCTCTTCCAACAGAGGAAGATGTTCCGGGCCCAGTTTCTTCGCCACTTTCACCAACAGGTCCATGGCCACGTAATGCATCTCGCGCTCCTCGCAAGCGTATGCCGATCGCACGACATCCGGCAGTTCATCGACACGCGGCATGCCGAAGGTCGCGATGTGTTCCTTCAGGAGCTGTCTGCGCAGCGGTGTCTTCAGCCCGAAGAAAGGCGCGATGTCCTTCATGTACGCACGGACCGCCTTGGCGTTCGCTTCGCAGCGGTGGGCCTTGAACTGGTCGCAAAGCGGCTCCAGCCAGGGGTGCATGGCACAAAGATGGCCTACCAGCGACCGTTCGTACCCGCTCGTTGATCGTTAGAAGTTGAGCGTAGCGCTGGCGAAAGGGAGACCGATCGGTGTCACCAGGCTCGTGACCTCCTTGTCGTACATCAGCCCGATATCCATGGCCAGGTCCCGGCCCAGGAAGCGCACGCCAAGACCATGCACCAGGAAGTTCCTCTCCTCATCGAAGAAGCCCCAGTGCTCGGTTATCAGCATCACGTCGCCGACCAGACGAAAGGCCCCGGACAGGTTCACCACCGGACCGCGGCCCGCTTCTTTCCCATCGTGGGTCCAGCCAACTGCAACGGTCAGGTTGTTGCTGGTGCTGCCGAAAGTGGCCGTGGCCAGGCCCATCATCACACCCGAAGGCACTTCCGCCTCATCGGGCACCTCCACGCCTGCCGGAATGCGCACGTTCAGGTAGCTGGCTGAAACACCCAGGTGCACCACATCGCTGACGGAGCCCCCAACGTGGAGCGCTGTATTGAACACCGGGCCCTCCGGACGCCAGCGCAGCAGGCTGAACAGGTCCAACGCGGCCGATATGCGCAGGTGCTCGGTGATGCCGTACGAAACCGCATTCAGGGATACCAGGGTGTTCTTGTAGTAGCCCGTCCGCTTCGGCAGCGGGATGGCCGAATAGCCGGTGATGTAGTGCGTGGCGTATTCGTTCTCGGTGCGGAAGAAACGCCGGTCCGCGCGACGGCGCAACGACCAGGAGGAGCGCTCCCATCCGGTACTGGCCAGGCTGTCCGTCGACCGCTCCGGACCGGCCACAGCAGGGTCCAGGACGAGCAGCAGGGCCGTGCTCAGCAACAACGATCGCAGGGAGCTTGCAGGTCGCACCGTAGCTAAGACGGATGGCTGCTTCCCGGGATGCCTTGCAAACGTCCCTGCTACCTTGCGATCACCGTAGCACCCGACACGTGACGACCCTGAACTTCATCGAAAGCGCCCGCAAGGAGTTCGCCTACTACCGCAACCTGGGCGATCGCACCTTCGCGCAATTGGCGGACGCCGATCTCTTACGCACCGACCGGCCCGGAACGAACTCGATCGCAGTGATCGTGAACCACCTGCACGGCAACATGCTTTCCCGCTGGACCGACTTCCTGACCACCGACGGCGAAAAGGAATGGCGGACTCGCGATGCCGAGTTCGAGGGAACGATCACCACACGCGAAGAGCTGATCAAGCGCTGGAACGAAGGCTGGGACCGCTTGTTCCAGGCATTGGAGCCGCTGACCATGGCGGATATGGACCGGATCGTCCACATCCGCAATGAGCCGCATACCGTGGCACAGGCCATCACCCGCCAACTGGCGCATGTGCCCTATCACGTGGGGCAGATCGTGCACCTCGGAAAGCATTACCGCGGTGAGGATTTCAAGTCCTTGTCCATTCCCAAGGGCGGCTCGAAGGATTTCAATGCGGGCAAGGGGATGTGAATCTTGCTGCAGCGATCGCAATGGTCCTCCGGACCTGATGTTCACGGCACCTCATACCCTGAGAACATGTTCCCGGACATCGGTCAGCTTCAACTATCGCGGCACCATTCCACGACTGACAAGATGGATGGTCGCCGTGGCCCTGTGCCTTTTGTAACAAACGTTCTATTGCACCATGGCAGGGTCGGCTCGTCCCTTTGCGGGAAACTCCCTGATCCATGGACCATTCGCTACGCATCTGTTCCTGCACCTTGGCGGTGGCACTGCTCAGCACGACACTTACCGCACAGACCCTGACCACCGAGTTCGTGAACGCAGGTTACTCCCTGGCTGACCTCGGCAGTATCACGGGCCTACCAACACCCTATGGCGGGTTGACGATCAAGTCGGATGAACCCAATACCCTGTACATCGGTGGCCTGGCCAATGCTGCGGACGGCGCCATTTATGCAGTTCCCCTCGTTCGGGATGGCCTTACGCATCAGATCACTGGTTTTGCCGGGCCCGCCGTTCTCTATTCAACAGGACCGAACAACGATGGCGGACTCACGTTCACACCCAGCGGCACCCTGCTATTCACCCAATACACACCGTTCTCGTTGAACTCCATGGGCCAGATCCTGCCCGACAACTCGTACGTCACCACGCAACTGACCGCCCTGGAGTTCAACGAGAACGGTGTG
>JAGQVN010000173.1 GCA_020437905.1 Flavobacteriales bacterium | reverse complement strand
GCAAACAGCTGCTGTTCCCACAAAAACCGGGGCGCCTCACCATCGGTCCCGCCACCGTGGAATGCCTGGTGAACCGTACCTTCTTCAACCGGGGATCGAGGCTGGAGGCGGCCAGTGGTCAGGAGCAACTCGATGTCGCCCCACTCCCAGCAGGAGCCCCGACGGACATGAGCGGATTTGCAGGCAGGTTGGACATGGAGGTATCCGTGGACCGAACGAACGTGGCGGCGAACGAGGCGGTGGAACTGACCGTGAAGTTCAATGGCACTGGGAACCTGAAACTCCTGGACGCTCCGGAGCTCGACCTTCCACAGGACTTCGAGGTGTATGACCCGGAGACGACGGACCGTATCGCGGTGGACGCCGCTGGCATGAGAGGGAGCCGGACGTATCGCTACCTCGTCATTCCCAGGCATGAAGGATCCTACGAGATTCCCGCCATCGGTCTATCCTATTATGATGTGGAGCAGGGTGCATACCGCTCCTTGAGCGGCGAACCGATCACCCTCGTGGTCAGTGCGGGGCAAGGGTCGGCCAACAGCGGTCCTTCGCTGCGCAAACCCGAGCAGCGCCGGGTGGAATTGCTCGACCGGGATATCCGCTACATCCGCACGGGTGATCTGGAACTGCGACCTCATGGGAAGCACTTCCTGGGTTCGGTCGGATACTGGGCCGGCATCGGCGCACCCACCCTGGCCTTCCTGCTCTTCCTCCTTTGGCGAGGCAGACATCAGCGCATGGCGGCCGACGTTTCGGGCATCCGCAGGCGGAAGGCCGACAAGGTGGCCCGTCAACGACTGAAGGAAGCATCAGCCGCCTTGGAACGCGACGATCGGAGCGGATTCTACGAAGCCCTTCATCGAGCGCTCACCACCTATCTGGCCGGAAAGCTGGATATTCCGGAATCCCGCGTGGATAGGCTGGTCGTGACCGAGCGCATGGCCAATGTGGAAGGAGGGGCGGACCTGGCCGACCGGAGCATGGCGCTGTTGGAGGCCTGTGAGCTGGCCCGATTTGCACCGGTGGAGGACCGACCGCGGAAAGAGCTCCATGAACAGGCCCTTCAGTTGGTGCGTGACATCGAAGACCAACAGAACGCATGAGGTCATTCGCACTTCTCTTGGTCGTCTTCACGGTCAAGGCCTTGGCCCTTGCCCCTGCCGAGGCGGATACACTGGTGGATCGTGCCCATCGCGCTTATGCGGCCGGCGACTTCACAGGTGCACTGCAGTTGTACGATTCCGTGGCCTCCCACTACACATCGGCAGGATTGGAATACGACCTCGGCAATTGTCATTTCCAGCTCAATGACCTGGGCCGTGCCATCCTTCACTACGAAAGGGCCCTCCGGCTGGACCCCTCTGCAGAGGACATCCGCGGCAATCTGCAGTTGGCCAGGTCCTCCATGGTGGACCGTGTGGAGGATCTTCCTGGCATGGACCTGGCATCGATTTGGGAACGCATCGGCGGCATGGACGTTTGGGCATGGCGCTCCCTTGCATGCGTACTGTTGTTCTTCCTGCTCCTGGCCGTGGCGCTGACCCCGGGCCGGGAACGCAACTGGGGCCGAGCTTGGGGGATCGCCGCGGGAGGCGTAGG
>JAGQVN010000172.1 GCA_020437905.1 Flavobacteriales bacterium | reverse complement strand
CTGACCCTTGTTGAACAGTGTGTCGATGCCGTGAACTATTACGGTTACGACACGAAGATCATGTTCAGCAGCGTGCGTACTGTGGAGCATGTGCGCAATGCCGTCGAGATCGGGGTGCACACCATCACTGTGCCATGGAAACTAATGCGGCAGTTGACGGACAACCACTTCACCACCATCGGCACCCAGCAGTTCTACGAGCACACCCGGTTGATCACCATGAAGGTGAAGGACATCCTGACCCGCAAGAACCCAGTGGTGAAGAACACGTCCACGGTCAGTGAGGCCTTGGTCGCCATGACCAAGCATGGTTTCGGGGCGGTAATGGTCGTGGACGCCAAGGGCAGGAACGTCGGTGTATTCACCGATGGCGGGTTGCGCAGAGGGATCGGGAAGGAAGGGAACAAGTTCCTGTCCAAGAAGCTGACGGCCCTGAAGTTCAATGAACCCTACACGATCGGTCCGGAAGCGCTGCTGGATGAGGCGCAGAAAGCGTTCAAAGCGCACCAGGTGGATACCCTGAGCGTGAGCGAGAACGGCAGACAGCTCGGCATGTTGGACATCCAGGACCTGCTCAAGGCCATCGCCGGATAACATGGACCACCTGCGGACCCTTTCGCAATTGGGTACGCGGTTCCTGCGGCCACCGGACCATCTGCTCAGGCAGATCCAGTGTATCCGCGCGTACTTGTTCGATTGGGACGGCGTGTTCAATGACGGTTGGAAGGATGCGGATGGCGGGAGCCCATTCAGTGAAGTGGGCAGCATGGGTGTGAACCTGTTGCGTTACGGATCATGGCTCCATCACAAGAAGCTCCCCGTGGCCGCGATACTGACGGGCCAGCAGAACCCTTCCGCAGTGCGTTTCGCGGAGCGCGAGCATTTCCATGCGATCTACATGGGTTTCACGCACAAGGTGGAGGCATTCGATCACTTTCTCGCCGAGCATGCGCTGGATGCCAAACAGGTGGCCTTCTTCTTCGATGATGTGCTGGACCTCCCGGTAGCACGCAGGTGTGGACTCCGCATCCAGATCCGGCAACCGGCGGCACCACTGACGGAGAACTTCATTTCCTCCAAAATGGATGCGGACCTGCTGACGAAGCACAGTGGCGGACAGAACGGGGTCAGGGAAGCCTGCGAGACCGTATTAGCCTTGCTTGGAAAGTGGGAACAGGTGCTTGAGAACCGGATCGGTTACAGCGACAGTTACAGGGCCTATCTGAGCGACCGCCAGGCCGTTAATACAGAAGTGGTCGCGAAGGAACGGTGAGGGCCCTTTCGCATTCGGTCCTGCGAGCGTGGACGATCCTTCGTGCGCGAAGATCCTGCTGTTGAAAGCGAATGGCCGGGCCAGCCCCACCAATGAACAAGCTGAAACCGATCTCGTTTCTCCACGGAACCATGGCGATGCTCGTCTTCGCGGGCATCACGGCGGTGTATGCCGTGCTGCAGCTTGTCCACTCCGGGCCGCTTCGCGCAGAGGCGTTCATGGGTTGCGACACGTACTGGTACGAACGGATCGCATTGGAAGGCTACCCGCATGTGGGGCCCGGGGAAGACCTCGGCCATTGGGTGGGAGAAGACATCCATCAGACCGCTTGGGCCTTCTTTCCGCTTTACCCCTTGCTGCTCCGTTCGATGCTGGCGCTGACCAACTGGTCCTCGGCAGAAGCGATGATCGTACTATCCTTCTTGCTTGCGCTCGCATGGATCCCCCTTGCATATGCCCTTTTCCATCACGAGCGCAATGAACGGATCGCCAAATGGGCCGTTCTGGCCATGCTGTTGCAGCCCTTCGGCATCTATTTCCATCTGGGTATGTCGGAACCGCTGTTCCTGGTGGGGCTCCTTGGCTCCTTTCTGGCGGTCGCCAGAGGAAGTGCATTGGGGTTGGCGTTGATGGGGACGATCCTGGTCCTAAGCCGACCGAACGGCCTCTTCCTTCTGCCCGGTCTGGTGCTCTACAGCCTTGAACAGGAGGGTCAAGGGTCCGTTCGTGAAATCCTGTCCCATCCCGTTCATGCGCTCCACAAAGCGCTCCCATTGGTGGTGCCGATCCTGGCATTCATGTGCTATTGTGCATACCAGTGGTCCACCACCGGCGATCCCCTGGCCTACCTCTCCGCACAAGCTGGATGGGGCCGCCGATTCACGCATCCCTTCTCAGGGTTCTTCAACGCTGGCGACCCGGCCACTCAATTCGATTCATGGTACACGATCATCCTGCTGCTCCTGGTCGGGCTACTCGCCAAACGCATCAGCCTTTCGTTCTGCTGGGTCATGCTGATCGTCGTCGTGATGCCCCTGTTCAGTGGTTCCGTCGCTTCGATGCCTCGTTTCACTACCGTGCTGTTCCCCCTCTTCCTGATCACTGGAGAATGGTTGAGCAGGATCCGGGCTCCGGTACTTGTCCTCCTGATCTCATTCATTGCACAACTGTTCTGGTTCTGGGCTTGGCTGGAGGGTGACCTGGTCACATGCTGATGAACACCAAGCGCCCCTGATCATCCACCCCTCATCCGGAAGGCCACCCGCGTCTCATCACCGCCCACCGAAAAGCTTGCTTCCTTGAACCCTGGTGCCGCAAAGCGCCCCATGGCATCCTGGCTGAACCCGAAAGGCTCTGAAGGGATGCCCAAGGCGTTCAGGTCCAGCACCTCATTCCCGTTCCTATCCAGGAACGCTCTGACGGCATGATCACCGGCAGCCACACGATCGAACCGGACCTCCTGCACCCCTTTGTCATCGAACCCGATACGCACCTGCGTGGTCCGACAACCCTTCTCCGTGGAGTAGGCTTCCTCGCTCGGGCAGAGGGCGACCATCAGCATGTTGCCTCCCGAACCTTTGGGGACCTCGACCTCCAAGGTCAGAGTGGATTGGCTCAGCCCGGCAAGGGGAGCGAGGACAAGAACGAACAGGATATGTGCCGCGGTTCTCAATATTCCCGTTGGATAGCGTTGAACAACAGGTGCAAGAATGATGCCCGATCGATCTCGACCGCTCCCAGGGAGGCAGTGTGCGCATTGATGATCTGCACATCGAAGAGCGTGGCTTCCGTGACCTTGAGATGCTCCACGGCAGTATGGAAGGCCACCTTGCTCGCATTTGGCATCCGGCTGAACATGCTCTCACCGAAGAACACACCGCCGATCCGAACCCCATACAGCCCACCGACCAGGCAACCGCGATGCCATACCTCCACTGAATGCGCATGGCCATCGCGGTGCAATGCCGAATAGGCTTCGACCATCTCCTCGCTGATCCATGTGCTTTCCCGGTCAGCACAAGCTTCCATCACACCGGTGAAGCATTCGTCCATGGTGCACCGGAAAGGTGTATTGCGCATGTAGCGCAAGGTTCGCTGTGAGGTCCTGACCTGGTCCAAGGGGACCACGGCACGTATCGGTGGATCGTACCAATGGATGGAACCGTCCTCCTCGGCCATGGGGAACAGACCTTGGGAATAGGCTGCGAGCAACAGACGTGGCCCGAAGCGGACCCCTTCATCGGCCGACCTCTTCACCGTATGGCTTTGGTAAGTTTTCGCTGGATGGACCTTCCACCCGCACGGACCTGGACCACGTATGTACCTGAGGAGAGACCGGAAAGCTCGCCATCCCCCAGCCATAAACGGCGGAATACGTTCCGATCGACCCCTGTGCTTGCGCTCCAAACCGGTCGGCCCATGAGGTCGTAGAGAACGACCTCGACCAGGTCGGCTTCTCCCGTATGGAGGTCGATCCAGAAATGGTCCGAGAAAGGAGAAGGACCCCATCCTTCCCAGGTCGGTTCGTCCCCCATGGGCAATGGATCTCCGATCAGCGCACGGTGCGCGGCCCATACATCCGGGATGCCATGGCCCACGTCATGGTCCGGGTAGGGATATCGGTGGCAGGATGCCAGCAACTCATCCCGCAACTGCCTTGCACGAAGCTCAGGATGCGCCCCCCAGAGACAGGCGACAAGGCCGGTAATGACCGGTGCACTGAACGAAGTACCGTTGATGGCTGCCACCCCCAGACCGGCGAAACCAAGCCCAGCTGTTCCCAGACCCATGGCGGCCAGGTCCGGTTTGAAGCGGCCATCCGCACTTGGACCATGAGAACTGAACGCTGCGGGTTCCCGATCCGCACCGACCGCACCGACCGCAAGTATCCCGTGAGCATCCGCAGGAGCACCGATATGATACCATTCACTGCTGCCTGAATTCCCCGCGCTATTAACGACCACCATTCCACGCGTGGCAGCAATGCTTGCGGCACGCGAGATGGGTGTGGTCCAACCATCCAGATCGGCGTAGCTGTGGTCCTGGGTGCTGTCGTCAAAGGTCGTGTAGCCAAGCGATGTGTTCAGGATATCGCAACCGGCACTGTCACACAGTTCAGCTCCGCGCATCCAATGGTACTCCTCCACCAGATATTCCGAAGCGGCCACCTCGGTACGGACCAACATGAACCCCGCATCCGGTGCCGTTCCGATCAATCGACCGGGCAGGTCGGCCGCCAACACCGAAAGCACCGATCGCCCGTGCCAATGATCGTCATACACGTCACCATCCGCATCCGGCACATCGAGCGTTCCGATGATACCACCCCGCATCCTCAGGCTGGCGAACGCGGGAAGGCTGTCCACCCCTTCGAAGCCCGAATCAAGCACACCGATCAGGAGACCCTCACCACGAGCGCCGAGCTGATGCATGAGGTGCCCATTCGTCATTTCCAACTGCCTGAAGGACTCTCCGTAATAGGATTCGAAGTATCCACCGACCGACCCGTTGGGTGGCGGAAATTTGTCCGAAACACGCTTCACCGCTGCGTTATGCCTGGTGACCTGGCGGAAACCCTGTACGAACGGCATAGCTTCGATCGCGACCAGCGCAAGACTATCGGTCGTATGGATCAGCACACCGTTCCCCCACCGGCTCCTGTATCTCAATTCCACGGTACCTGCCCCCAGGACCGCCAGGACATAAGGCTCATGGACAGGCGCATCCAGGGAGTCCAATGCGATCTGCTGTTGGGCCCGCCGGGTCAGTGACCGTGGCGAAAGGAAACCCTCCGGAGCAAGCAAGTGTTCCTGGGCAAGCGGTTTATCCGTGAACGCCACCCAATACGCATCAGGAGCGACCTGCGCAGCGGTGCTTTGGACGATGAACAGCGAGAGTCCTACAAGGACGTTACGGGCCATGATCGACGACCACTTGGCGGAAATACCAACCCCGCGTTCCGGAGAGCTGGGTCTCGGAACTGTCAACGATCCGTTCGACCAGACCCACATGTTTGGCATACCGTTCCCAGTAAATGATCGTATCGATCGGATTGTTCGGGTAGTAGCTCTGCACCACAGCCGTGCTGTCGAACGAAAGGCCGTTCGCGCTCCACGGTACATCAGCGATCCCGAAACCGACCTCCAGATCGTCCTGGCTGTTGTATGCGTTCAAGTTCCATCGTTCACCGGCACGGACCGGAAAGATCATTTTCAAGAAGCGCCGGTCCTCCTCTGTCCGTTCGGCGGCGACACTGTTGCGCGTCTGCGTCCAGATGTCCCGGATGATCCAGTTGCCCAGGCTATCCTGGACAAAACGTTCGATCCGCTCAGCGCGACGTCCTCCAAGGTCAATGTAGCTGCTGTCTATCCGTTCCAACAGTCGATAACTGATGTTGCCGCTCTGCTGGAAGGCTTCATCCAACCAGCTGGAATCCACCTGGTACTCGACCCATGAACCGACCCTTGTTGGAAAGTATCCATAACCCAGATCCACCGGTGCGGGGTCATCCCTGCGACAACCGGGAACAAGTAGCAGAGCGATCGAACCTGCCAGCATCATCCATTTGGTGCGTTCCCCTTCCATGCTCATTCGCGATCGATGAAGCCCCCACCCAGGACGTCCTTTCCATCATAGAAGACGGCGGATTGCCCCGGTGCGATGCCTGCCACCTGTGCATGGAACTCCACCAGCACGCGTTCGTCATCCATCCGGATGGTCGCTGGAGTGCCCTTGTCCTTGTATCGCACCTTCACAAGTGCTTCCAATTCCCCATCCAGGCGGTCAATCTTCTGGAACTTGGGGGCCCGGACCCACATGCGGGTCTTGTTCAGTTCTTCCTTCGGCCCCAGCACGACGGTATTGGTCCCTGGCTCGATGCGGGTGACGTACAACGGTTCGCCCGTGGCGATACCGAGCCCCTTTCGCTGTCCCACTGTGAAGAATGGATAGCCGTCATGTTCGCCGAGCACTTCACCCGAGGATGACATCAGCACACCGTTGGCAAGTGCCTTGGTCGCTTCAGGCTCCCTGCGCTTCAAGAAACCCCGATAATCGTTGTCCGGAATGAAGCATATCTCATAGCTCTCACTCTTTGAGGCGAGGGCTGGATAACCGCTCCTTCGGATCAACTCCCGGATCTCGCTCTTGTGGAAACCACCAACGGGAAACCGGGTCCGAGCCAGGCTTTCCCGATCCACTCCCCAAAGCACGTAGCTCTGATCCTTGGCGCTGTCCAGGCCCATGCTCACGATGTGGCGGCCGTTCTCCTCGCGGACATTCGCATAGTGACCGGTGGCGATCAGCTCGCAGTCCATCATATCCGCCCGCTTTAAGAGGGCTTCCCATTTGATGAAGGTATTGCACAATACACAGGGGTTCGGGGTCCTTCCCGCCATGTACTCGTCCACGAAATTCTCAATGATCGAATTCCCGAACTCCTCCCGAAGGTCCAGGATGATATGCTGGAAACCCAGGTCCACGGCCAATTGACGGGCGTCGTGGATGCTATCCAGGTCACAGCAGCCGGTAACACGCTTACCGCCACTGGTGTCCGCATAGTCCCAGGTCTTCATGGTCACCCCGACCACCTCGAATCCTTCCTCATGCAGAAGCAGCGCTGCGACCGAGCTGTCCACACCACCGCTCATGGCGACCAGCACCCTGCCCTGCCGGCTCATGGTCCAACGGCCATTCCGTCCACGTATTCGGTGCGCATCAATTCCCGGCCAGCTTCATCATACTCCACGACCGTGCCATGCAGCAGCCCTTTTCGGTAGTGCTCCTTGCGCCGTATGGTCTGCCCTTCGAGGACCCGCTCGACCTCTCCCTGCCTTCCGGTCCGATCATCGGTGTATGGTCGTTCCACCCATTGTCCATTGTCAAAGAACTCCTTCCGGTCACCATCCAGCATGCCGTTCTTGTAGCGCTCTTCGACCTTGACCTGATCATCCGGATAGTAGTCCTTGAAGAGCCCGTTCTCCTTCTTGTCCTTCACGAACTGCCCGTTATCGAAGACCAGCATGACCCGAACGGAACCGTCCTCGTTGAAATAGGACCAGGTGCCGTCCTTCTCGCCATTCACCATGTTCCCTTCGATGTCCTTGGTCCCCTTTGGCGTGAACCAGGACATTTTTCCATCGGGGCTCCCTTGGACATAGGCGGCGAAGTGCTTGGGCGTCCCGTCAGGGTAGAATTGCTCATGCTTGCCTTCCCTTTCACCCTGCACGTATGTGATCCGTTCCGCGACCTGACCGTCCGGGAAGTAGGTGATGTGATCACCATGTGGTTTTCCCGACCTGAATCCCTCCTTGCTGCGCAGCACGCCGTTCTGGTCCCAGAAGTGCCAGATACTGTCCTTCTGTTCTCCCTCATATCTCCCTTCGGCCATCAACTGTCCGTTCGAATGGAAATGGCGGGCATGAGAAGCGTCGCTTCCCGGATAATGGTCCACAATGCTTTCGACCACACCGGAGGTGCTGAAATACGTGAACCGTCCGACCGGACGATCACCGTTGAAGGCACCCTTGTATCGTATCTGATCACTGTCCGCCCAATGCCGGACCCAGGGGCCCTGCTTCATACCGTTGTCATCCGTCCGATTGGCACCCTCACCGGGCTGAGCGGAAAGCAGAAACGCGAGGATGCCAAAAATCAGCGAAAGGAGCGATCTCATGGAGGTTCGACAAAGTTAACGTGAGCAACCATGGCCAGGGTCCCTGATGCGGCTGCCAGCGGGATGGCGATCGCATCAAGAAGGTTGTCCAGACCAGGCCAGTAGTACGCAAGCAGCTCGATCTGCGTGGCAGAACCCAGAAGCCGCAAGGCAGGAAGCTCGCCCAACCAGTTCAGTTCATTCTGCAACCGATCCGGACCTATCCTGCTGTAGGACATGAACGAGACCAGGAACAGATGCAGCAAGACGCGCAGTCCGCACGCTGCAGCCAAAGCGATGCCCATCAGTATGGAGAACAACCACTCCACGAATGGCAAGGTTGCCTCTGAACAAGGTGGAAGGGATATCGTACGTTAGCTGTTCCAAGGACCTCATCATGACCAAGAACCTTAGCGCTATCATTTTCGGGCTGGCCATCGTGATCAGCGCAGGCCTGCTGGGCAATGCTTATCTGCAACGGAGCCGGCCCGAAGGCTATGTTTCGGTCACGGGCCTTGGTGAAGCGGACTTCAACTCGGACCTCATCGTTTGGGAAGGACAATTCGACTTTGAGCACATGGATCTGAAACAAGCGTATGCCGGACTGGAAGGTGATCGCGCCAAAGTGATCGCCTACCTGCGTGGCAAAGGAACGCCGGAGGACCGGATCGTTTTTAGTGCGGTGGACACACGGAAGAACACGAAAAGCTTGTATTCGGATGATGGACGCTATCTGGGGGAGGAATTCATGGGCTACGCGCTTTCACAGGAGATCCAGATCGAAAGCAGCGACGTGGAAGCGGTGGAGAAACTTTCCCGTGAGATCACGGAACTGCTGAACGAGGGTGTGCGGTTCTATAGCCGCCCACCGCGATACTATTTCACCAAGCTGGCCGATCTGAAGATCGAGATGATCAGCAAGGCCACCGAGGATGCGCGTCTGCGTGCGGAACGCATCGCGGAACGATCGAAAGCCGAGCTGGGCGACCTGGTATCTGCGCAGATGGGGATCTTCCAGATAACCGGACAGAACAGCGACGAAGAGTATTCATGGGGAGGAACGTTCAACACCTCCTCCAAGGCGAAGACCGCTTCCATCACGATGAAGTTGGAATACAAAGTGAAGTAGGGACTGCCAGAAGGTCTGACCGTGCGCATAGCTATTTGTTCGACCTTTCCACCCTATCGCGGAGGCATTGCTCAATTCAATGCACGCCTTTCCGAAGAGTTGGCCAAGGAACACACCGTGCATCGGATCACCTGGACCAGGCAGTACCCAAAGCTCCTGTTCCCGGGGACCGATCAATTCGACCCATCATTCCTGGTCGATGATGGTGCGGCTGAACGTGTGCTGGACAGCATTGACCCTTTCAGCTGGGAGCGAACCGCGAAACGCATCATCTCCGGTTCCCCGGACCTGTTGTTCGTACGCTATTGGACCCCTTTTCTGGCCCCCGCCACAGCTTCCGTGGCCCGCAAGGTCCACAATGGAGGTGTGAAGGTCGTCGGGATCGTCGACAATCTGCTTCCCCACGAACGCCATGTGTACGACAAGCCTCTTGCCCGCAGATTCCTGCGCGCCTGCGATCGGATCGTCACCCTGAGTGGCTCGGTGGCAGCCGAGGTGCGTATGCTCGATCCACGGATACCGGTATCCGTGCTGAGCCATCCGTTGTATGACCACTTCGGTCCACCCTCCTCTCCGAACGAGGCATACCGAGCCCTTGGGCTCCGATCGGGACCCAGGGACATTTTGTTCTTCGGATTGATCCGTCCGTACAAGGGTCTCGAGGTGCTTCTCCAGGCGTTCGAGAGGCTCCCTGGGGATACGCGCCTCATCATTGCCGGGGAACCCTACGGGGGGCGGGATGCGCTACGGCGAAGGATCGATGCGCATCCCTGCCGGGAACGACTGGTGCTGCACGACCATTTCGTTCGCGATGACCTGGTGCGACACTATTTCTCGATCGCCCAAGTGGTCGCACTACCGTACCTGAGCGCCACACAGAGCGGCGTCACCGCTGCTGCGTTCCACTTCGATGTTCCTGTCGTTTCCTCGGATGTGGGGGGGCTTCGCGAAGTGGTCCTGGAAGGTCGGACCGGGGCACTTGTACCACCACGGGACCCGGAAAGTCTGGCCCGGGCATTGGAGCATGTGCTGGCCAAAGGCAAAGGCTCCTATCGCCCAGGTATCGAAGCGCTAAAGGAAAAGCTTTCCTGGACCCGATTCGCTGCACAACTGACCACTCCCGGCTGAGCTGCGCAACCCGACAACCCATCGGTCCGTTCAAGGTTAGGTCGCCTGGATTAACTTCACGGCCGCAAGGACGATGGTACTGCTTCCCGCTATCATCAGTACCGCATTGGCGCTTTTTGCGCCAGCGGACGTTCACTTTATGCCTGCATCCCATGCGGGTGCAGAGGGACCCGATCCAGTGGAACTGCGTTACGAACGCATCGGACTGGAGGACCGCATGGGCTATGAGGTCTTCCAGGCAGCCATGTCGCACATCCGGAACATGGAGCAGGGTCAGGGGATACTCGCCATCGCCGACATGTCCCGACCCAGTTCGGAGAAACGGCTTACGGTGATCGACCTTGAGATCGGGGTGGTGCTGATGCACACGTACGTGGCCCACGGGCAAGGGAGCGGCGAATTGATGGCGGAGACGTTCAGCAATCAGGAGGGTTCGCACCAGACCAGCCTCGGTTTATACCGTGTGGGCCGTGAGATCGTGAGCCCCAAACATGGCGCTGCGCTCCTGCTTCATGGCTTGGAACCGGGTCGCAACGATCGTGCCCTGGAACGCGAGATCATCCTCCATGGTGCGGATTACGTCAGTGAGCAGTTCATCGAAGAACATGGTCGCCTGGGAAGAAGCTGGGGTTGCCCTGCAGTATCGCGTGAGGATATCGCCTTTCTGGTGGCCATGTTGGCCGATGGCGGCATGCTGTACATCCATTCCTGATCATTGGGCCGCAATTCCGGAACCCCTGATCGGTGGGCCCTAAGCAGCTTGTTGGCCGGGTCGCTCGGGTTCCATGCTTGTGCCCCCCCGGTCCCTGTTCCTTCGATGGATGAACAGGCCCGTGATATCAATGAGGTCTTCGAGACCGAGCAGGTCTATTCGGTCCGACTACTGGACACCGCCGTCGTGTCCTCCTTCCTACGGTCCGATCCAGGGCTCTTGAGCGATCCCGGACCGTTGATCGAATTCTACGAACGACGCGAATGGCAGCCTGCCTGGTTCGTTCAGGATTCCCTGAGCACGGCCGCGCTGAACATGCTGAACCTGATGGGCCGTTCCATGGGTCCCGATACCCCGAACACAGGCAACGATACCCTGCTGGGCTTCGTGGAGCGTATCCTCGACCAGCGGGATACCGTCCCCATGAGCAACGAGCAAATGGACCGGCTCGAACTGCTCCTCACGACACAGTTCTTCCGCTACGCCGAAAAGGAATACAGCGGCCAGGTCCAACGGGAACTGCACGAACTGGACTGGTTCATCCCGCGTCGGAAGAAGGACCTTTCCCAGTTGATCGACTCGCTGGCGGCCGGTACGATGGACCTCTCACCGATCGAACCGCTGAACGAACACTACAAGCGGTTGAAGGGCCAATTGACAAGGTACTATGCGTTGCGTTGGTTGGACAGCCTGCCACCGCTGGAACTGGGACAGCGAAAAAAGCTGGTACCGGGCGAGCGGGATACGCTGGTACCGCTCATCAGGGAACGGTTGCAGGCTCTCGGTGACATGCCTTTCGACCCGTTCCATGCGCCGGATGAGCTGGACAGCGTCCTTGTCACCGGGCTCCAACGATTCCAGGAACGGCATGGTCTGACCCCTGACGGGATCATCGGAAAAGGTGTCCTTGAACAGCTGAACACGCCTATTTCCGAAAGGATCCGGACAATACTCTTGAACATGGAACGGCTGCGCTGGATGCCTGTGGAACAGGCCCCGGAGCTGATCCTGGTGAACATCCCGGAGTTCCGTTCGCACGTTTTCTCCGGGGACAGCCTGAGCTGGAGCATGGACGTGGTCGTTGGTTCACAAGCGACAAGCACCGTGATATTCAGCGACTCGGTCTCCCAGATCGTATTCAGTCCGTCTTGGTCGGTACCCGCGAGCATCGTGCGCAACGAACTGCTGCCTGCCATGCGGAAGGACCCGGACTACCTGGCCAAAAAGGGCATGGACATCGTGGGCGGAAGTGAAGCGCTTCCCCGGGTAAGGCAGCGACCAGGCCCGAACAATGCGCTCGGCAGGGTAAAGTTCCTGTTCCCCAACTCGTACAGCATCTACCTGCACGATACACCCAGCAAAGGCACCTTCGCCAGGGAGGATCGCGCCGCCAGCCATGGCTGCATCAGGCTATCCCGACCTGAACTGTTGGCGCAGCACCTCTTGCGCGGTGATACCGCCTGGTCGGCGGAGGCCATCAAGCAGGCCATGGATTCGCGAAAGGAGACCATCGTGGACCTGGATCGCAAAGTGCCGGTGCTGATCGGCTATTTCACCGCCTGGGTGGACGAACAAGGTCGCCTGAACTTCCGCAAGGATGTTTACGGGCATGACCAACGACTGGCCAAGGAGTTGTTCGGCGCACCGGAACGGACCATCGAACTCGTTCGGTCCGATGCTCAGAGCCCCACGCGATCGACTATGCGGTAGCGGTCCCTATCGGGTCCGTTCCGTTCCACCAACTGCGCGACAAAACCGGCTGTGAACAACTGTACCCCAATGATCATGGCTGCCAGTGCGACATAGAACAAGGCTTGGTCCGAGACCAAACGAGCCGGAACATGCCGATACAGGTGATACACCTTGTCGACCACCAACCAGGTGGTGGCGATCGCCCCGAAAAGGAACATGACTGTACCCAACGATCCGAAGAAGTGCATGGGCTTGCGACCGAAGCGGTGAACGAAATAGATGGTCATCAGGTCCAGGAACCCGTTCATGAACCGGTCCAGACCGAACTTGGTCCTTCCGAAGCGTCGCGGGTGGTGCCTCACCACTTTCTCCCCTATGTTCCGGAACCCTTCCTTGAAAGCGATGTATGGGATGTAACGATGCATCTCGCCGTACACCTCGATCGCCTTCACGACCCTGCCATCGTAGGCTTTCAGACCACAGTTGAAGTCGTGAAGGCGGATCCCAGTGACCAGGCGTGTCGCCCAATTGAAGAGCTTCGTGGGAATGGTCTTGCTCAGAGGATCATGGCGCTCCTTTTTCCATCCACTGACGAGGTCCCTTCCATCCTGTCTGATCATCCGGTAGAGCTCGGGGATCTCCTCCGGGTCGTCCTGAAGGTCTGCGTCCATGGTGACCACCACTGCTCCCTGAGCATTTCGGAAGCCTTCGTTCAAAGCCGGGCTCTTCCCATAGTTGCGTCCGAATCGGATGCCTTTGACATGTTCGTTCGCCGATCCCTGGATCACGGCCCATGAACCATCATTGCTGCCATCGTCCACCAAGAGCACCTCATAACTGACCCCCATTCGTTCGCACACGGAACGGATGCCTTCGATCAACAGCGGAATGCTCTCCTGCTCATTGTACAAGGGCACGATGATGGACAGATCCATTCCTGCAAGGATAATCCTTATCCAGCTTCGGTGGACGATCGTCCCGGGTTCGATCGCTGCGGATCGGGAGGCTTGCAACGCTTACCTTTGGCGCGGGGCAAGTCTTTCACGACCAGCTCCCGCTGAACTCCCCCAGGTCCGGAAGGAAGCAAGGGTAGGCGGTCGTAGCGGTGCGATGGAAGTAGCTTGCCCCAACTTTTTTGGCCTTCTTCCAGGAAGCGTTCATGACGAACAAGGACCAGGTGATCTTGGTGACCGGAGGTTCCAGCGGTCTCGGCAAAGCCATGTGTGCGTGCTTCGCCAGCGCTGGTCATACGGTCTATGGCACGAGCCGAAGGGAGGTGGAGGCGGATGGGTATCACATGGTCCGGATGGATGTGACCGACGAGGTGTCAGTTGCTGATGTCGTCCAAGGGATCATCCAGCGGGAGGGGCGCATCGATGTGGTGGTCAACAATGCGGGGCTCGGCATACAGGGACCCGTGGAGGACATCGACATTGCGCTTGCTCGGGAGGTCTTGGAGACCAATGTGCTCGGCCCGCATCGGGTCTGCAGGGCCGTGCTGCCGAGCATGCGCGAACGCGGCAGCGGGACGATCGTACAGATCAGCAGCATCGCTGCGAACTTCGGCCTGCCTTACCGTGGCTTTTACAGCGCCACCAAGGCGGCCTTGGATCGGATCACCGAGGCCTTGCGCATGGAGGTCAGGACAATGGGTATCCGGGTGGTCACCGTTCAGCCTGGCGAGTTCAATACGCCGATCGCCGGCAACCGGCTCCGACCAGAACGGATCGGGACCGCCTACCAAGCCGCATACGATCGCACCTTGGCGGTCCTCGGTGGAAGCATGCACTACAGCCGGGACCCGAACGAGCTCGCGAGGGTCGTTCTTCGGATCATCGAGAACGAGGACCCTGGTCCCATCCAC
This sequence comes from Flavobacteriales bacterium, assembly GCA_020437905.1. Lineage (GTDB taxonomy): Bacteria > Bacteroidota > Bacteroidia > Flavobacteriales_F > PHOS-HE28 > PHOS-HE28. The sequence goes on along the minus strand of JAGQVN010000172.1, from coordinate 17,323 downwards.
CGGGTGGCGCGCGGCGTGCAGCGGTTGTCCGTTCTGTTGAAGAAGCTGCTGCCCACGGAACACTTCGAACGCATGGTCATGCGCCAATACGAATAAGGTCGGACCAGGCAGCTACCTTTACCCATCCCTTCGATCATGAAATTCTTCATCGACACAGCAAGCCTTGAACAGATCCGAGAGGCCCACAGCCTGGGCGTTCTGGACGGCGTGACCACGAACCCCTCCCTGATGGCGAAGGAAGGCATCTCAGGCACCGATCGCATCTACAAGCACTATGTGGATATCTGCGGATCGGTGGATGGGGATGTCAGTGCCGAGGTCATCGCCACGGACCTCAAAGGGATCATATCCGAGGGCGAGCACCTGGCTTCCCTGCACCCGAACATCGTTGTGAAAGTGCCCATGATCAGGGACGGAGTGAAGGCGATCAAGCATTTCACGGACAAGGGCATCCGGACGAACTGTACGCTGGTGTTCAGCGCCGGTCAGGCGTTGCTGGCTGCGAAGGCAGGAGCCACCTATGTTTCGCCGTTCATTGGCCGCCTGGATGATGTGAGCACGGACGGGCTCGCATTGATCGAGCAGATCCGGCTGATCTATGACAACTATGGCTTGGAGACCCAGGTGCTTGCGGCCTCCATCCGGCATCCGATGCATATCGTGCAATGCGCCGAGCTCGGGGCGGACGTCGCGACCTGCCCGTTGAATGCCATCCTGGCCCTCTTCGAGCATCCACTTACCGCCATCGGCCTGGAGAAGTTCCTCGCCGACCATCGGAAAGCCTCCGCTGCGGCCGCCAAGTGAAGGCAACATGCTGAAGATCCATCCGCAGGACCCGGAAAAACGCAAGATCGAACAGGTGGTGGACCAGCTCCGCGCCGGAAAGGTCATCGTATGCCCGACCGATTCAGTGTATGCCTATGTGTGCAGCTCGGCGGATCCCCGTGCGATCGAACAGCTGGCCAAGCTGAAAGGGACCCGACCCGAGAAGGTCGATCTATCGCTGATATGCGAGGACCTGACGCAGGCATCGCACTACACCCGCCAGCTTGGAACGCCCGTCTTTCGGGCCATGAAGCGCTGTCTACCCGGACCCTTCACCTTCATTCTGCCGGCCAGTGGCGAGGTCCCCAAACTGTTCAAGAATAAAAAACGCACGGTGGGGATCCGCATCCCGGACCATGCGATCCCCTTGGCCTTGGTCCGGGGATTGGGCCATCCCCTGGTAGCCAGTTCCGTGCACGGTTCGGATGTCTTTTTGGAGCACACGGCCGATCCCGCAGAGATAGAGGCCGAAGAAGGTCATCGGGTCGATCTCGTGATCGATGGTGGCCTCTGCGGACTTGAAGGAAGCACGGTGGTCGATGCCACCGGTCCGGGACCCGTGGTGGTCCGTGAGGGTGCTGGTGACGCCCAGCTGGTCGATCAATGACCTCGTAGTTCGCGCAGCGCTTCAGGCAGCCTTTCTATCAGGTCCAAGGCGTTCATACCGTCCTGGCCGAGGCTATCGGCGGCCAGGTCGCCCGCGCGACCATGGGACCAGACCGCGATACGAGCAGCATCGAATGATGGATATCCGAGAGCCAGCAAACCGCCGAGCAGACCGGTAAGGACATCCCCGCTTCCACCTTTGGCCATACCCGGCCCACCGGTCATATTGAAGCTCACTGTTCCATTGGATGCCACCACAGCGGTATGCGCACCCTTCAGGACCACCGTGCATGCCCGCTCTTTCGCCCAGAAGATCGCCCTTTGAAGACGCTGATAACCTGACATCGACGGTCCGGCAAGCCGGTCGAACTCGCCTGGATGCGGGGTGATCACCGTGCCGGGAGGGATTGCCCCAGCCGGTCGCGGCTGTCCGGCGAGCAGGTTCAGGGCATCGGCATCCAGCACCATGGGCAGGGACGCACGCTCGATACACGCCTCAACCAACAGAGCGGTCCGCTTATCCTTTCCTATCCCGGGACCGATCGCCAGGGCCGTTGCTCGGGACAGATCAGGTAGCTCCGTCAGACAAACTGGGTCCGGGTCAGAGGATACCATGGCAACAGGTACGTTCGTCTGAACCGCAGACAGGACGGCTCGGGGAGTACGGGCCGAGACCAAGCCACAACCACTTCGGGCAGCGGCCGACGCCGCAAGCACCGCTGCACCCGCCATTCCCTCCGATCCAGCCAGGAGCAACAGATGACCAAAGGTCCCTTTGTGACCGGAGCGTGGTCTGGGCAGGACCAATTCCTTCAGGTCGGACAGCTCCGTGCAGGAGAACGGGGACCCCAACCCCCGAACGAAGGTCCGATCCAAACCAATGGGCACCCGCACCACCCGACCTGCATGGTCCATGCCTTCTGGAAGGAGTAGGGCCAGCTTGTGGCAGGCCAAGGTCAAGGTGAGTTCCGCTTTGATGATGGCTTCCGGATCGTTGACGGAATTGTCCTCGCAAAAGAGCCCGGATGGCATGTCAATGGACACAATGGGCAGCCGAGTGGCTTGCATCCATTGCACCGTCCCTCGTGCGATCCCATCCAAGGGCCGGTTCAGGCCGGTACCGAACAGGCAATCGACCAACACGATCGGCCCATTCCTTTCGCAGGCAGCAGGATCGCTGGTCACCGAAACACCGGCCTCCTTGGCACGTTGCATGTTGATGGCGCAGTCCTTGGATAGGTGCTCCCAGTTGGGCTGAAAGACCTGTACCCTCCGCCCTTCTGCGGATAGCAAGCGGGCGATCGCCAGCCCATCCCCGCCATTGTTGCCCGGGCCACACACGATAAGCCATCCTGCTCCGGGAAACGCCGCTAGCAGGTGCGTCACACAGGCCGAAGCCGCGCGTTCCATCAGGTCGATGGATGCGATGGGCTCGTTCCCAATGGTGTGCGCATCGGCCAGGGCCATCTGTTCGGCGGAAAGTATGGGCAGCACGTGTCGAAAATAGCGGTTCGTGGGGGCTGGTAAAAAAAGAAGGCCCCCGTCTCCGGGGGCCTTCAAGGGTCCTTTCGGACAGCTTCTTACTGGAAGTAGAAGTTCAGGTTGATGGACACACCGTTGTTGTTGGTGTCGATACCGAAGTCATTGACCTTGGTACCGCTGTCCATGCTGTTGATCGGGTCGGATACACCGGAACCGCTCTCACTTTCCGTGGTGTTGAAACCCTTGCTGGCCAGCATCAAGCCCCAAGCGTACTCAGCACCGAGGGACACCTTCGGAGCGCAGAACCATTCCACACCGGCGAATGCGTTCAGGCCGATCATAAATGCACCACCTTGCTTGATCTCCGTAGTACGCGTCTCGAACTCACCCAAGGCGTTGCCGTACTCGAATGTCTGCTTTTGACCAGCGATACCCACGTTGAAGTCTGCACCGTAGACACCCACGATACGGGTGCTACCTACCCGCTTCTCGAGACCAACACCGATCTGGATGTTGTTCCCACCCCACTTCACCACATCCTCGACCATGGCACCGGCCGAAGCGTTCGGATCGGCATCAGGCACCAAGCTGGTCTCCTTGTGGCTGTAAAAGCCCAAGCGGATACGACCACGGTAAGCAGTGTTGGCGTTCACCAACTTCTTCACACCAATGGTTGCGCGGGTAACATCCCAGGGAGAAGGGTTCACCTGTGAACCACGGCCCGAAGTACCTGCCCAATCGTAAGGATCCCACGTGTTGTAGGAGCTCCAGGAAGGGGGCTGGTTGTTCTGGGTACCGTTGAACATGTTACCGAAGTAGTTGAGGAAAGGCCATGCGTCGATGGTCAACCCCCAATCACCGTCTTGCGACAGCCAATTCTCACCGCGGTTAGACGTGATCTCACCCGTCTGGGCGGACACGGCCGAAGCGGCGAACAGCGCTGCAGCGAACAGTACAGTCTTTCTCATGACGAACGTTTTGGTTTTACGAGTGCTTTTCAATGGTTTGGAAAGGCCCTTGTCGATCAAAGGTAGGTTTCGAAGGGTGCAAAGTTATTAACGATCACCTCCGATATCAACATTTTTTTGTTGATCGTCGATCCATCGTTACAACTCATCGCCTCAGAGAACCAACCCATCCTGTCAAAGACGGGGGCGAATATAGCATGGCCGTATGATCCACGTACTACCATTCATCACCGGGCTTTGTCGGTCAGCATCGGCACGAACCGGAACTTGCCGTGGTCTTCAATTTCCGTGCCACCTTCCTTTACAACACTGACCCTGAGCATGCGCTGGAACTCGGACTCTCCGACCGGGACCACCATGCGCCCCCCAGGTGCCAGTTGTTCGACCAAGGCATCCGGAATGAAAGGTGCCCCGCAGGTAACAAGGATCCTGTCGAAGGGCGCGTGGGCCGGAAGGCCCTTGTATCCATCTCCATAGTACAGCTGCGCCTTCACCCCCAGCCCCGAAAGGCGCTCCTTGGTCTTCAGGAACAACGGTCGGTGCCGTTCGATGGAGTAGATCTTGGCACCCAGGGCATGCAAGACGGCAGTTTGGTATCCGCTCCCAGTGCCGATCTCCAGGACCTTCTGCCCCTTGCTCACCCCCAACAACTGTGTTTGGAAGGCGACGGTATAGGGTTGACTGATGGTCTGCCCGCATCCAATTGGAAAGGGGACGTCTTCGTACGCGTGGATGTGAAGCGCCGAATCATCGAGGAACGCATGGCGGGGGATACGACCGATCGCCTCCAGGACAGCCTCGTCGCCGATGCCTTTGGAGCGCAGTAGCTCGACCAACTGCCGTCGTTTCCCAATGATGCGATAATCCTCTAATGACTCCATCGGTGCCAAAAGTAGCGGCACGGACCATCCACGTAAATTCGCGGCGCCAAAAGCCACGAAATAGCCAGCCATGGAGCAACGCAAGCGTATCGGTGTACTTGGAGCGGGGCATCTGGGCCGGATCCACATTCAACAGTTACTGCGTATCCCGGAATGGGAAGTGATCGGCTTCTTCGATCCCGACCCCGGTCAGTGTGCCAAGATCTCAGAGGAATTCCAGGTCCCTGTGCTCGGCTCCGTATCAGCCGTGATCGCTTCGAGCGATGCGGTCGACGTGGTGACCCCCACCCTATCCCACCACGATTGTGCCTCCGAAGCGCTGGAACATGGACGTCACGTATTCATTGAGAAGCCTGTCACCAATACCTTGGATGAGGCCAGGGACCTGATGGAAAAGGCCCGAAAAAGCGGGACGGTGGTCCAGGTCGGTCATGTGGAGCGTTTCAACCCCGCGTTCATTGCCGCTCGTTCGTCGTTGGACCGTCCGATGTTCATTGAAGGTCACCGCCTTGCCCAATTCAATCCGCGTGGGACGGATGTACCGGTGATCCTGGACCTGATGGTCCATGACCTGGACCTTGTCCTGCATGTGGTCGGTGCCAAGGTGCGTGATGTACAAGCCAGCGGGGTACAGGTGGTGAGCGATACCCCGGATATCGCCAATGCGCGGATCACCTTCGAGAACGGCTGCGTGGCCAATTTGACCGCGAGCCGTATCAGCATGAAGAACATGCGAAAGATGCGCTTCTTCCAGCGGGATGCGTACATCGCCGTGGATATGTTGGAGAAGTCGGTGGAGGTCGTTCGAATGCGCGCGCTCGAAGGAGAACCGGACCCGTTCGCCGTGACCATCGACCTCGGTGCGAACAAGGGTCACCGGGAGATCAGCTTCGACAAGCCTGCCGTTGCGCCGACCAACGCCATTCAGGAGGAGCTCAGGGCATTCCACCGTTCCATCGTGTCCGGCGAGCAACCGATCGTGAGCATGTCGGACGGATTCGTGGCGCTCGACCTGGCCCATCGGATCCTCGAGCGGATGGCCGCGAACCTCACCCGTGTCCAGGCATGACCTACACTGATCGGAAATTTCTTGCGTTGGTGCATATGACCATGTTCAGGCCCGCGACCCTGGGGCTGATGGCCTTGTGCTTGATGCCCTCCTGCAAAAAGGGGGACAAGGAGCCTGCCTATGTCCAGCTTGGGACCGTGTCCGTTGCCCCAGCTTCGGCGGCAGAAGGGACCGGGAGCGAAAAGATCACGGACCTATGGGTCTTTGCGGACGATGAAGCCCTAGGCGTATGGGAGTCGGGTTCGAGGGTGCCTGTCCTCAGGGAAGGGACCACGAACTTGCAGCTGATCGCCGGGATCTGGCGGAACGGCGTCAGGGATGATCGGATCCAGTATCCGTACTATGCGACCTGGAACCAGTCCGTGGAACTCAGCAGGCTAAGCACGTTCCGGATCGATCCGACCTTCGAGTATTTCCCTAATGTATCCTTCTGGATCGAGGATTTCGAAAGCATAGGCTACCGCTTCGAAAAGGACCTTGGTGATACGACCATGAACGTGATCACCGATCCGTCGTTGGTGTTCGAGGGGAATGCTTCCGGCGAGATCTATGTGGATGAGGATCATCCATTCGTGCGCTTGATCACCAGCGAGACCATCGACATCCAAGGGAACGAACCGGTCTTTCTGGAGCTCGACCACCGGAACGATCATCGCTTCCTGATCGGGACCGTGACCGAAGCGTTCGGGACCGTTTCCATAACACCCTATCTGTTCGTGGCCCCAACGCTTCGCGCTGACGGCGGTATGCCATGGAACAAGATCTACGTGGACCTAAGCAGTCTGTTGAACCAACCTGGCGCAATGAACAAGAAATTTTACATCGAGGTTCAGTTGCAGTCCGGCTATACCGAGGGGACGATCTACGTGGACAACTTCAAATTGGTATACCGCTGATCGGTGATGAACAGGAGGCGTCAGGTCACCTTGTATGTGCTCGCCGATCTCTTCTCGGCAGCGCTTGCCTGGACTTTGTTCTACCTGTTCAGAAAGGCTTATTTGGAGCCGATCAAGTTCGGGCACAACGTGCCGTTGGAGCTCGACCGGAACTACTACGTTGGATTGTTGCTGATACCCTTGTTCTGGCTGGGCTTGTACGTGGCCATCGGTGGCTACAGCAACATCTTTCGCAGGTACCGGACCAAGGAACTGGGGCAGACGCTGCTGATCTCAGTGATCGGTGTGGTGATCATCTTCTTCGTGCTCCTACTGGATGATGCTGTGGCGTCGTACCATTACTATTACCGTTCGTTCCTGGCATTGTTCCTGCTGCATTTCGGGTTCACGTTCTTGTTCCGGTTCCTGCTGACCAGCCGCACGGTCCGAAAGGTGCATGATCGGAGGATCGGCTTCAATACGGTGCTGGTCGGGGGCAATGAACAGGCCGTTTCCATTTACCAGGAGATCGAGGCCATGCCCAAATCCCCGGGCAATCGCTTCATCGGGTTCCTGAACGTGAACGGAGGCGATCAGCAATTGGCTGCACAAGGCATCCCCTGCCTGGGAAAGTGGGAATCACTTGACCAGGTGATCAGGGAACACAAAGTGGAGGAGGTGATCATCGCCATGGAGAGCAGTGAGCACGAGCATATCGCCAGGGTACTCTATCACTTGGAAGGCAGCACGGTCCGGATCAAGATCATCCCGGACATGTACGATATCCTTTCCGGATCGGTCAAAATGACCAGCATATTCGGCACGCCGCTCATCGAGGTGAACCCGGAGATCATGCCGGCCTGGCAATTCTCGATCAAGCGGCTGGTGGATATCCTGATAAGTTCACTGGCGTTGTTCGTGCTGAGCGTTCCGATGTTGATCATCGCTCTGCTCGTCAAGCTTTCTTCCCCCGGACCCGTCTTTTTCAGACAGCAAAGGATTGGAAGGTTCGGCAAGCCCTTCGAGATCATCAAGTTCCGCAGCATGTATCAGGATGCCGAATCGGGAGGCCCGCAGCTGAGCAGCAGCACGGATCCGCGCATCACGCCCATTGGTCGCCTCCTCCGGCGGACCCGCCTGGATGAATTACCTCAATTCTGGAACGTGATCCTTGGAGAGATGAGCCTGGTCGGACCGCGGCCTGAAAGACAGCATTTCATCGATGAGATCACCAAACAAGCCCCACACTACAAGCATCTGCACAAGGTCAGGCCAGGCATCACGAGCTGGGGACAGGTCAAGTTCGGGTATGCGGAGAACGTGGAGCAGATGGTGCGGAGGCTGAAGTACGACATCCTGTACATCGAGAATATGAGCCTCGCGGTAGACTTGAAGATACTCGCATACACCGTCCTGATCATCCTTAAGGGCGATGGCAAATAGCACCGTACCCGGATCCGCCCCTACCTTGTCGACCTGATCCCAAAGACCATGAATATTTCAGTGATAGGAGCGGGCCAGATGGGTAATGGCATCGCACATGTATTTGCGCAGAACGGGCATTCCGTGGTACTCATCGATCTTTCCAGGGAGAACCTGGAAACGGCGCTGGCGGTCATTGGAAGGAACATGGATCGGCAGGTGGCCAAGGAGAAAATGACCGCCGAGGAAAAGGGATCCGCACTTTCCCGGATAAGCACTTCCACGGAGCTGGCGGAAGGGGTCCGGCATGCCGATCTGGTGGTGGAGGCCGCCACTGAACTGGTCGACCTGAAGCTCCGGATCTTCAAGGACCTGGACGCGGCAGCGCCGGACCAGTGCATCCTGGCGACCAACACGAGCAGCATCAGCATCACCCGTATCGCAGCGGCCACGGGTCGACCGGAGCAGGTCATCGGAATGCACTTTATGAACCCGGTGCCCGTGATGAGGTTGGTCGAGGTGATCCGGGGCTATGATACCTCCGACGCCGTGACCGCGCAGATCGTGGACCTGAGCAAGGCCATCGGCAAGGTTCCTGTGACCGTGAACGACTATGCAGGCTTTGTTGCGAACCGCATCCTGATGCCGATGATCAATGAAGCCGTGCAGACCCTGTGGCAGGGGGTCGGGGGTGTCGAAGAGATCGATACGATCATGAAGCTCGGCATGGCACACCCCATGGGTCCGTTGCAGCTGGCTGATTTCATCGGACTTGATACCTGCCTCGCGATCATGAAGGTGCTACATGAAGGTCTGGGCGAGGCGAAGTATGCACCTTGTCCGCTGCTTGTGCAAATGGTCACCGCCGGAAAGCTGGGTGTAAAGAGCGGCGAAGGATTCTATACCTACACCGCAGGAAGCAAGGATCTGGTGGTCGCCCCTGCCTTCCGCTGAGCGGCGTCGGTCAGTTCGCGCTTGTCGGTCCCATCAGGCCGCCGTACTTCCTGTACAAGCGTGCCTTGCGCTTCTCCAAACGGGCCTGCGCCTTTTCGGTCCTTGGCTTTCGCGCTATGGTCGCCAACTCCCCCCGCTCGATCCGCTGGACCACGAATTCCACGTAGCGGTCCACACCTGCCGGATCGTAGGTATCCTTCAGGTCGTTCCCGAACAGCTTGGCCACCCCCTGCCAGATGAAGGCCTCAAAGGACCCGCGCAGGCGCTTCACCAATTCATAGCTCGTATCACCGGTCTCTCTGTCGATCAGTCGGATCAGCATCCGCCCCTGAGAGATGGTCAGGTCCCGGATGTCGGCCTCGAACTCCGCTTTAAGCTCTGCTTCCGCCAATCGGAGGTACAACTCCTGGTCCTTGCGTTTGTCTATGCGAGCCAGGTCATGTTCATACTCACGCAGGAGATCGCCTGTGATCCGCGCATAGGGATACACCTTCTGGACCGTACGCGTCAACTTGGTGTACCGTTGGAATTCCCTCCGCGCACGCCGACCCATGATACCATCCACCTCCGTACCGGGAAGGTCCACGACGATGAGCGTATCGCCATGGCTCACCCTGGCCCTCACCACCTGTCCTTCCTGCTGCGCGAACAGGCCCGCCGAGGCTGCGTACGCGATGAGAAGCAGCGGTATGGATCGGTGCGGCATGTTCAACTCAGGCGGAATGGACCTACCCCGAAAGTAACGCAGGGCAGAGGCACATATTCCCTTGTACCGCTTTAGGAGCGTTTGAGTTTCCAGGCGGACGCACCGGAGCCCTCAGGTCTCGCTGGTCCGGACGCCTCGCGCTCCGCATGAGCGAACGCTGCGATGGCCGCAGCTGCCATCATCGCCAAGGGCTCATCCCCTTCCAAGAGCTCGGGCCGATAATGGTCACGCACGAAATGCGTATCGTACTTACCGGAGCGGAACGCCTCATGGCCCATCACGAAATGGCAGAACGGGAGCGTGGTCTCCACACCGGTGATCGTGTACTCATCGATGGCCCGCTGCATGCGCGCGATGGCCTCCTTTCGATCACCGCCGTGAACGATCAATTTGGCGATCATCGGATCGTAATGGATCGGTATTTCCATGCCCTCCTCGAAGCCATCATCGACACGCACCCCAGGGCCCTGAGGCGCCCGGTACGCATGGAGCCTGCCAATGTCGGGTAGGAAGTCATTGGTCGGGTCCTCGGCGTAGACCCGGATCTCGATAGCGTGACCATCGATCCGCAGATCGTCCTGCTCCATGACCAAGGGCTCACCCATGGCCACGCGCAACTGTTCCTTGACGAGGTCCAGGCCGGTGATCATCTCCGTGACCGGATGCTCCACCTGAAGGCGCGTGTTCATCTCCATGAAATAAAAGGAGGAACGCTCGTCCAACAGGAACTCCACGGTCCCGGCACCCACGTAGTTCACGCTCCGGGCCACGCGCACAGCGGCTTCTCCCATCTCCTTGCGCAGTTCCGGTGTCAGCACCGCACTGGGAGCCTCTTCAACCACCTTCTGATGGCGACGCTGGATGCTGCATTCCCGTTCAAAGAGATAGAGGACCTTCCCATGCTGGTCCGCAAGCACCTGCACCTCGATGTGTCGGGGGCCCGCCACGTACTTCTCTATGAAAACGCTGCCATCCCTGAACGCGTTCCGGGCCTCACTGATCGCCCGCTCCAGGCCTTCCTTGAGCCCGGCCTCGTCCTCGACGATCCGCATGCCCTTGCCTCCACCACCGGCGGCTGCTTTGATCAGGATCGGAAAGGTGATGGAACGGGCGACCGCCATGGCCTCGTCCAGGTCCTCGACGGCGCCTTCCGTACCCGGGACCAGCGGGACCCCGAATGCCTTCACGGCTTCCTTGGCGGCCAGCTTGTCGCCCATGATGCGCATGGCCTCCGAAGGAGGGCCAACGAAGATGATCCCGGCCTTTTCAAGAGCCTCCGCGAACTCGTCGTTCTCGCTCAGGAATCCATACCCGGGATGGACGGCGTCCACCTCCAGGTCCCTGCATATCTGGACGATCCTATCAATGACCAGATAGCTTTCCTTGCTTGGCGCCGGACCGATGTGAACGGCTTCATCCGCGAACCGGACGAAGGGGGCGTGCCGATCCGCATCGGAGAAGACCGCCACGGTGCGGATGCCCATTTCGCGAGCACTGCGCATCACACGCAGGGCGATCTCGCCGCGATTGGCGACAAGCAGTTTGCGTATCTGCTTTTGGCGGGTCATTACGTTGCCCATCAGGCCAGCACCTCCTTCACACGATCGGCTGCTTCCTGCAGTGCCACCGCGCTCAGGACTTTCAACCCGCTATTATCTATCAGTTGCTTGGCCTCCTCGGCATTGGTGCCTTGCAAGCGCACGATGATGGGTACCGGAATGTCCCCGATGTTCTTGTAGGCATCCACCACCCCCTGAGCGACACGGTCACAGCGGACGATCCCCCCGAAGATGTTCACCAGGATGGCCTTGACCCTTGGGTCTTTCAGGATGATGCGGAAGGCTTTCTCCACACGGGCAGCGTCCGCGGTACCTCCCACATCCAGGAAGTTCGCAGGCTCACCACCGCTGAGCTTGATGATGTCCATGGTGGCCATGGCAAGCCCGGCACCGTTCACCATACACCCCACGTTCCCGTCCAATTTCACATAGTTCAGTCCGGCTTCACCGGCTTCCACCTCGATGGGATCCTCCTCGGACTTGTCCCGCATCTCGACGTAGTCCGGATGACGATAAAGGGCATTGCCATCGAGCCTCACCTTGGCATCGACCGCGGCGATCCGATCATCGCTGGTCTTGAGCACGGGGTTGATCTCGAACATGGCCGCATCACAACCTTCATAGGCTTTGTACAAGGCGGCCACGAACTTGGCCATTTCCTTCTTTGCCTTGCCGGAGAGCCCCAGGTTGGTGGCCACCTTGTTGCATTGAAAAGGCCTGAGACCGACCCGCGGATCGATGGGCTCCTTGTAGATCTTCTCCGGGGTCTTTTCCGCGACCTCTTCGATATCCATGCCCCCTTCGGTACTGTACATGATGATGTTCCGCCCGGTCGCCCGGTCGAGAAGCACGCTCATATAGAACTCCGAGGGCTCGCTCGGACCCGGATAGTACATATCCTCGGCGATGAGCACCTTGTGGACCCGCTTTCCCTGGGGCGGTGTTTGCGGCGTGATGAGGTCCATTCCGATGATCGCATCCGCCTTCTCCCGTACCTCATCGATGCTCTTGGCCAACTTCACCCCGCCACCTTTCCCACGGCCACCCGCATGGATCTGCGCTTTGACCACCCAGAACTTGGTACCTGTTTCCTGCGCCAGTCGTTTGGCCTTGTCCACGGCTTCGTCGGCGTTGTACGCCACCAAACCACGTTGGATGACAACGCCGTGCTGTTGAAGGATCTGCTTGCCTTGATACTCGTGAAGGTTCATAGGTCGCTCGTTGGGTAGGCAGGCTGCGAATGTACATGCTCGGGACCGACCCGGCTTCCTGACGGCGGCATGTGGGGAAGTCCTTTCTTTGCTCCGATGATCGAAGCCACGGGTATCCAGAAGGCCTTCGGGGACCTGGAGGTATTGAAAGGGGTCGACCTCCGGGTCGAAAAAGGTGAGGTGGTCAGCATCGTGGGCGCCAGCGGCGCAGGCAAGACCACCCTGCTGCAGATCATCGGCACATTGGAACGTGCCGATGCCGGCGAGCTTCGGATCGCTGGTCGTTCGATCGCGGGAATGAACGAAAACGCGCTTTCAGCGTTCCGTAATACACACATCGGATTCGTGTTCCAATTCCACCATCTCCTGCCCGAATTCACCGCCGTTGAGAACGTGATGATGCCTGGATTGATCGCCGGGAAGTCCCAGCATGCATGCCGCGAAAGGGCTTTGACGCTCCTGAAGAGGTTGAACGTGCAGGGCCGCAGTGACCACAAGCCAAGTGAGATGAGCGGTGGTGAGCAGCAACGCGTGGCTGTGGCACGGGCCTTGTTCAACGGACCGGACGTGATCCTTGCCGACGAGCCCAGCGGTAATTTGGACAGTGGTCATGCCCGTGACCTGCATGATCTGTTCTTCGAATTGCGAAAAGACCTTGGACAGACCTTTGTGATCGTAACACACAACGAGGAACTGGCGCACATGGCCGATCGGATGCTGACCATGCGGGACGGCATCATGGCAGAGAGCGCCGTGAACGACTAACTTCAACCTATCAACACCCTACTGATGAGATCGCTCCTTTTGACCGCCACCATGCTGTGCACCGTGGCCATGAACGCCCAGGACTTGGAACAATTGATGCGCCAGGCCTTGGAGAACGGCGGCAAGCCCGCGGGGATCACCTTCGAGAAGGACGATACCCCCTACGAGCCTCTCGGCTGGACCGGCAGCTTCACCATGGAGGTCCACAGCTTCAAGGATGGTGCTGAAGAGGAACACAGCCCGATCAGCATCGATTATACCATGACCGATGACAAGATGGCCTTTCACCCCGTGATCGACAAGGAAAGTGGGGACATGCGGACCATCTTCGACCTGAAGGAAAAACACATGTACACGCTCATCGACAATGGCTCCGGTCAGCGGACCGCCATGAAGATGAACATGATGAGGGTCAACGTGGACGCCATGGAGGAGCCTCCCGCCTCCAATGAGGTGAAGATCGAGCGTACCGCTGAGACCAAGACCATCGATGGGCATGCCTGCAACAAATACATCGCCGTCACTGAGGATGGTCGTTCCGAGGCATGGGTCGCCGAGGGTGTGGCCTTTGACCTGCGCAAGGCTTTCGGACGCATGGTAAGCGGGAACAAGGCCCAGGATTGGCAGAGGATGCCGTTCGAAGGCGGTCTTGTCATGGAAATGACCTACGAAAAAAGGGAGGGGAACGAGAAGATCGTGACCTATACCCGCGACCTCAAGGTGGGTGAGGTCGACCGGTCCGTCTTCGACATTTCAGGCTATCAGGTCCAGGACATGACGGCGCTGCCGATGTTCGGCCACTAGTCTCCCGGTGGCCCGAACGCGCCGAACGGTCCGTGCCGGGGTCGACCCGACCGGCATCAAGGAGCTGTTGGATGAAGCGTACGATCGGTATGCCGTACCATCGTTCGTGGAGAGCGATCCAGTGCAGGTACCGCGATCGTTCGAACAGGTCGCTGACGCCGAGGTCATGGCCTTCCTTACCGCCACGATCGCATGGGGGCAACGACCGGTGATCCTCCGGAATGCCTGGCGGATCGTGGACCTGTTCGATGGCAGCCCGCACGCGTTCATCATGCAGGCAGGCCCCGAAGAACTCGCAAGGATCGAGCGGTTCCAGCACCGGACGTTCAACGGTATCGATCTGACCTGCTTCGTGCTTGCGATGCGACACTTGTACCTCGCGTTCGGAAGCCTCGAGAACAGTTTTCTCTGCAGCGGAGCGTTCGATACGATGCCTGCAGCCCTTGCCCGGTTTCGGGACCGCTTCTTTTCGACCCCACACCCCTTGCGTTCGGAGAAACATGTTGCGGACGTCCGGAAGGGTGCCCATGCAAAACGCCTGAACATGTTCATGCGATGGATGGTGCGACCGGATGACAGTGGCATCGACCTTGGTCTATGGAAGCGCATTCGCCCGGCGCACCTGCTGACCCCCATGGATGTCCACACAGGCCGCATGGCGCGTGCCCTAGGATTGCTATCCAGGAAGCAGGATGACCTGAAGAGCGTTCAGGAATTGACCGATGCGCTCAAGCGGTTCGATCCGGAAGACCCGGTGAAATATGATATCGCACTATTCTCGCTGGGGGTCCACCACGGTGATCAGTGAGCCACCACCACGCGTACCATAGCGCTCCGACCGTGATCGTCCATGACCTGAGCGATATACACACCGTCCTCAAGCCGGGATGCGTCCACCTGGATCACGGGCTGGGAGCTGTTGGCGGTCATGATCCTGGCCCCGCGTGCATCGAACAAGATCAGGCGGTTGTTGCCCGTGAATGCGGTACCGGGAACGACCCGAAAGCTGTCCATGGCCGGCTGAGGAAAGGCAACGGCATCCTCACCGAAAGGCCGGGGCACGGAAGTCCCTGGACCCTCGGTGCCCATGGTATTGAACGCGGTGTTGGTGATGATCGGCGCGTTCTGGTCGAAATAGATTCCCGCCCGGTTCTCGATGCGTGCTCCGAACGCGATATCGGGTACGTGGTCGATCGCGAACCGGAAGTAGCCCTGGCTGCCCAAGGGATCACTGGCGCTGTCGGGCAGGTGGATATCCGGATAGGATACCTGCAGAACGCCGTCCGCCTGCAAATGGACCCGACACGTATGACTGCTGGCGAGCGGTGTGAGGGTCCGAAGGTCCAACAGAGCAGAAAGGCTGTCGATGAGCAGGACGTCATGTGCTTCCGCATTGCCTGTGTTCTGGAAGCGGATGGTATAGGTCAACCGGCTACCCATGGCTGTGCGATGCTCCTCCCCGACACCCTGCGGAAGCACCAACTTATCGTTCGGGTCCACCGCACATTCGAGGGTGACCTGTGAACTGCTTCCGAAGTGTTGAGTGCCACCATTGACAGTGGCTGTGATCGCAAGCGAATCGAGCAGGGTCTCCCCGACATGGTCTTCATTGGGCATCAGGATGAAGGCCTGCACCGAGCGCTGCTGTCCAACAGGCAACGAGGGCATATCCCAGTACGGCATCGATCCGTTGGTACCATCGGGTCCAGGGATCGACCCGATGAAAGTGCTGAGCGTATCGAGGAGGAGCAGTGCCTGCAGGTCCATGGTCACTGTCCCGGTATTGGTGACCGTGATCCAGAAAGGCACCACTTCGTTGCATCGTGGATCGGCATGAATGAGCTCGGTGCTCGCCGCCACGACCGCTTGAACGGCATGAAGGCCGAAATCCTTCTCCAAAGCGGAATTGTTCAGCGTGGTTACGGAGACCTGGTAGTTGTCGGGGGTGGTATTGGTCCAGTCACCCACCGGTGGCAACCAGACCTGATACGGCCCGGGTACCGCCTGAAAGCTGTACATCCCGCTGTGGTTGGTGAACGTGGCCGACAGGTCCGTGGCCTCCACGCGGAAATTGGCCATCCCGTGATCGGCACCGTCAAAGGTCCCGTTCGCGTTCACGTCGTTGAACACGCGACCCACAATGCTGTTGCCGGCCACGGCCAGGTTATCGAACCAGACTACGCGATATTGGGCATTGGATGCGGCGAACAGCTCCGGGTCCCCGTCACTGTCGAGATCCTCTGCGACCAAGAGATGGACATCCTGTATAGCTGTCGCGATGACCTGTTTGGGTCCAAAGAGCCCCAAACCGTCCACGTTCTCGTACCAGGCGATCTCATCCAGTTCATCGCTCGCCACTGCCACATCCACATCGCCATCCAGGTCGAGGTCCTGGGCAAGGATGACATCACTGGTACCCCACATCTCACCGACCGGTAGAGCGGGCCCGTAGCCGGATTGAAGCGATCGCTTCCAGCGGACCGTACCGGTCATCGGGGTGGAAAGCACCAGATCGACAAGGCCATCTCCGTCCACGTCGTTCACCGAACCGATACCGGAGGCATCCAATGTCAGCGGGCCTGAGAGCACTCCCTGACCATTGATGTTCTCGGCCCATCGTACCTGGTGGATGAAGGGGTCGGACCACACGAGGTCCACATCACCATCGTGATCCACGTCGATGACGGATACGATCGCTCCACCGGCGTTGGCTGCGACGAGGCCTCCGAGCATGAACTGTCCCTGCCCATTGTTGCGCATCCATTGCACCACCCCGGATGAAAGCGAAAGGACCAGGTCCAGGTCCCCGTCATTGTCCAGATCTCCCGACCGAATGGCATAGGCTGCGTCGCCCCCGAAGACCACTTGTTCAGGACCCAGGACGAAGGACCCAAGGTTCCGTTCCCAGACAACATTGGCCAATGCTTCCGACGAAGCCACCAGGTCCTTCGATCCGTCGCCATCCAGGTCGGCCATGTGGATGACCGGTCGATCGGCGCCCAGAAGCGCTGGGGACATCAGCATGCCGTTGACGTTCGGAAAAGCCACAACACCATCGCGTCCGGCAACGATCAATTCGCGGTCACCATCCTGATCAAGGTCCGCCAACTCCAGACATTGCGGACCTTCCACCATGAGCTCATGTCCTCCGCCGAACTGAGCGGTCGCCGTGATGGTCATGCCGATCAATGAAATG
>JAGQVN010000171.1 GCA_020437905.1 Flavobacteriales bacterium | reverse complement strand
TGCATCAGCTCCAACTTCATGCCGTCGGGGTCTTTGAAGAAGAGGGCGTAGTAGCGTTCACCGTGTTGGGGCCAGTACTGGGGTGGTGCTACGATCTGAGCCCCGGTGGCCTGCACGTGCGGGTATAGCGCATCGATTGCCTCCGGGGAGCTGGCGCGGAAGGCGAGGTGGTGCAGGGAGCCGGGTCGGCGTCGGTGTACAGGCGTGTCCCGCTCCGAGGCCCGGGGTGAGTTGATACCCAGCACCAGCTTCGGATGCACGTATTCCACCACGTCGAAGTCATGCGCTTCCACCCGCCCTTTGTTCTTCTTCGCCAGGTCGTAGCCCAGCAAGAGCAACAGCTTGTCGTAGAAGGCTTCCGACACGGCCAGGTCCCGCACGGTAAGCTGGATGTGGTCGATGATGGGTTCCATGGGTGGGAAGGTAGGGCGCCTCGGCATTGGGGAGGCGAGCGGTGGTGGTGCTTCGCGTGAGCATCGGGTCGGGCCGGTGCAAGGGGTAGCTTTGCCGCCGGTGGAAGGCAGCCCCCGATGCTGAGAACAAGGTCTTTATCCTTCGCTTACGACGCGCAACAGGAGTTCCGCTTCCCGGACATGCAGCTGGATGCCGGGGAGAAGCTGCTGATCTTGGGTGATTCCGGTATCGGAAAGACCACGCTGCTGCACCTGATCGCCGGCCTGCTGCGACCCCGGTCGGGCAGTGTGGAGCTCCAGGGCACGGTGCTGCAGGACCTTTCGGTGCAGGAGTTGGATCGGTTCCGGGGCAGGCACATCGGTCTGGTGTTCCAGCGTCCACACTTTGTGCAGGCGCTTTCTGCCCGGGAGAACTTGGAACTCGTTCAGTACCTGGCAGGGAGACCAAGGGACCGCCAGCGCATCGAAGCAGTGGCGGAAAGTCTGGGCATCGGTAACAAGTTGCGGGAGCGGCCGCACACGATCAGTCAAGGGGAGCAACAGCGCGTGGCCATTGCGCTTGCCGTGATCAATCATCCGCAGCTGATCCTGGCCGATGAACCCACGGCCAGCCTGGACGATAAGAACTGTGAGAAGGTGGCGGCCCTGCTGGAGGACCAGGCGGCCGCGACGGGAGCGCAGCTGATCATCATCACCCACGACCAGCGCTTGAAGGAGCGCTTCACCAACACGCTGACGCTATGAACCTGTTCCGGCTCAGTGTGCGCAACATGACGAGTCGTCCGCTCAGCACGACCCTGAGCCTGGTGCTGCTGACCCTGGGTGTCGGCATGATCGCCTTGCTCGTGCAGGTTGACCGCCACATCCAGCAGCAGCTGCAGAACAACATCGGCGAGATCGACATGGTGGTGGGGGCCAAGGGGAGCCCGCTACAACTCATCCTGTCGGCCGTATACCACATCGACAAGCCCACCGGCAACATTTCGTTGCAGGAAGCGCAAAAGCTCAAGCGGAACCGCTTGGTGGAGGCGGGCATTCCGCTTTCCTACGGGGACAGCCACCAGGGCTTCCGCATCGTGGGCACCGACCAGCAGTACCCGGAGCTCTATAAGGCCTCGGTGGTGAAAGGTGCGCTGTGGCAGAAGCCCTTCGAGGTCACCCTGGGTGCCACTGTGGCCATGAAGCTTGGCCTGGACCTGGGCGACACCTTCACTGGTTCACACGGTTTGGTGGATGGAGGCGACAGCCACGGGGAACATCCCTTCGAGGTGGTGGGCATCTTCGGCTATACGAACTCGGTGCTCGATCAGTTGATCCTCACTGCCACGGAAAGTGTGTGGCTGGTCCATCACCACGAAGCGGAGATCACGGGAATTGCGGATGCTGCGGAGGAGCCCACACAGGAGGAACATGCCCATGAACACGAGGATACTGGCCATGTCCATGCGGAAGGATGGGAGGTGCCGGATGAGGACCAGCAGATCACGGCCATGCTTGTGAAGTTCAGGGGTCCGATGGGCATGGTGCAGTTGCCGCGCCTGGTCAATGAACGGACGAACATGCAGGCGGCGGTCCCGGCCTTCGAGATCAGTCGCTTGTTCAGCCTGATGGCCGTGGGCGTGGACATGCTGAGCGCCATAGCACGGCTGATCATGATGGTCGCCGGTTTGAGCGTGTTCATCAGCCTGTACAATGCGCTTCGGGACCGGCAGTACGAAATGGCACTGATGCGCACCTACGGCGCCACCCGCTGGCAATTGGTCCAACTGGTGGTTCAGGAAGGCCTGCTGCTCACGCTGACCGGTTCGCTGTTGGGGCTGCTCTTCAGCCGCATCGGTCTGTGGCTCGTCTCCGGACTGATGGAGGCCAACTATCACTATGCCTTCGGCGGCTGGGTGTGGGCAGCGGAAGAGGGCTGGCTGTTGGCGACCGCGCTGGCCATCGGCCTGTTGGCATCCTTATTGCCCGCTATTCGCGTGTTCCGGATCAACATCTCCAAGACCCTGGCCGATGCGTAGGTTGTTGTTCATCCTGTTCCTGTCGATCGCGATCCCAGGCAGCGCGCAGACCAAGATCACCTGGACGACCCTGCAGGACGTGCGCTTCACGGAGAAGTACAGCGAAGAGGAAGAGGCCAATTTCTTCTTCCCGCACTTCGGGTCGAAGGTGCAGGCCCTCGAAGGCAAGGAGGTGTACCTGAAGGGCTACATCCTGGCGCTCGATCCGATCGATAACTACTACCTCCTTTCGAAGAGCCCCATGGCCTCCTGTTTCTTCTGTGGCATGGGCGGTCCGGAAACGGTGGTGGAGTTGAAGCTGGTGCCGGGCAGTGCCGTGTTCGAAATGGATGAAGTGGCCACGATCAAGGGGCGCCTGAAGCTGAACGATCACGATATCTACCAGTGCAACTACATCCTGGAGGAAGCCGTGCCCTACAAACCCTAGGCGGCCTGCTTCAACTGGTGCTGTCGATCCAATGAAGAGCTGAAGCAGCCGATCGGTTCAGGACCCTTCCAGCTCGATCAGCTGGTTCATCTTCTCGATCAGGTCTCCGGTAATGGCGACCACCGCAGGCTTCGGAAGGTTGTCGCCATCGAAGGGCCAGAGGCTCGTCGGCTGGTCCAGGTCGGTGGTCTGATCTCCGGGATGCTGCACACTGAGGAAGAGCGTCTTTCCGTCGGGTGCGAACCAGGGTCCGGTGAGCTCGGCATCGCGGGGTGCGGAGGCCACCCGAAAGACCTTGCCGGCATCCTTGCCGTGCCGCGGGATCACGAACAGGCTGTTGTTTTTGAAGGGCATGTACGGGCCTTCCGCCTTGTTCATGATGCTTCCGGAGACGTCGGTGGTCATCCACAGGTTCCCGGATCGATCGAACGCCAGGTTGTCCGGGCAGGAGAACCCGCTCTCTTCCCCTCCGGCCATGAACACCGAGGCCTTGAAGTCAAGTGCGGCGTGGTCCCCGTTCGCTTCCTCGATCTTCATGATCGAACCGTGGTAGTCCTCTTTTCCGTAGTTGTTGGTCAATGCCACGAGGACGTTCCCGGTGAAGGGGTCGATCTCGATGTCCTCCGGCCTGTTCAGCGGTGTCGCGCCCAGCAGTTTGGCCGCCTCCCGGACGCGCACTAACACCTCGGTCTGGTCCTTGAAATGCGCTTTCAGCACGGGCTGCGTGTCCCGGTCCAGCGATAACCACTTCCCACTGATCGTGTCAGCGACGTACAGGATGCCTTCCTTCAGCGAACCGGGTACGGACGATATGAACTTGTACAGGTGCTCGTCCCGTTTGTCGTCGCCCGAGTAGGCCACGATGCGCTTGTCAGCGAGCTGGAACAAGGTGCAGCATTCGTGCGCAAAGCGGCCCAGCGCGACGTGCTTTTGAGCGTCCCCGGTCTTCGGGTCGATCTCCACGACCCAGCCGTAATGTTCCGGAGGGTGGTCGTAGAACTGTTCCCATCCGTAGTCGCTGGGGATCAGGGTGGTGCTGCCGTCGCTGTGATGCTGGGTCTCGCCGTAGCACT
>JAGQVN010000170.1 GCA_020437905.1 Flavobacteriales bacterium | reverse complement strand
GACCGCCACCACGGCCTTCACGCCGAACTTGCCCACGTTCTCGATGTGCCGGGCCAGGTTGTCCAGTCCCTTCTTCACACGTTCAGGAGAAGCTTCGTTCACTTCCTTGATGTCGGCACCACCATGGTAACGCAATGCCCGCACCGTGGCCACGATCACCGCAGCACAAGGCTCCAGACCGGCCGCACGGCACTTGATGTCGAAGAACTTTTCCGCTCCCAGATCGGCTCCAAAGCCGGCCTCGGTGACCACATAGTCCGCCAGGCTCATGCCCATGCGCGTGGCCACCACACTGTTCACGCCCTGTGCAATGTTAGCGAACGGACCGCCGTGCAGGATCGCCGGGTTGCCCTCCAACGTCTGCACCAGGTTCGGTTTGATGGCATCCTTCAGCAGGAGCGCCATGGCCCCTTCCGCGTTCAGGTCCCGCGCATAGATCGGATCGCGGTCGATCGTGTTGCCCACATAAATGCTGCCCAGCCGCTCCTTCAGATCGGCCATGTCATTGGCAAGACAAAGGATGGCCATCACCTCACTGGCCGGCGTGATGTTGAAGCCTTCCTGCCGCGGAACGCCGTTACCCGTGCCTCCCAAGCCGATCACGATTTCGCGCAGGGCCCGATCATTCATGTCCATGACCCGTTTCCAGGCGATCGTGCGCGGATCGATGCCCAGGCTGCGTGTACGGCTCTGGATGTTGTTGTCGATCAGGGCGCTCAGCAGGTTGTTGGCCTTCTCGATCGCACTGAAATCACCGGTGAAGTGCAGGTTGATGTCCTCCATGGGCACCACCTGTGCATAGCCTCCACCGGCCGCTCCTCCTTTCATCCCGAAGACCGGCCCCAGGGAAGGTTCGCGCAGCACGACCACGGCCTTCTTCCCGATCGCGTTCAGCCCTTCGTTCAGGCCGATGCTGGTGGTGGTCTTCCCCTCCCCTGCCGGTGTCGGGCTCAAGGCCGTGACCAGCACCAGCTTGCTCTTCCTAGCCTGTGCATCATCGATCAGGTCAAGCGGCAATTTGGCCTTGTGCCTGCCGTACAGCTCCAGCCGGTCCGGGTCGATGCTCAGGCGTTGACCGATCTCATTGATGTGGCGCATCTGCGCCTGCTGCGCGATCTCAAGGTCCGAAGGAAAGCTCATGGGTGTGGCTGAAATGGGTGTTGTTCTAACGGATCGCAGCGGCTTATTGGACGACAACGCGTTCGATGAAGGAATGACCTGCGGCATCCGAAACATGGATCAAATAGGTCCCGTACCGAACGCGCCGAGCCTGGCCGTCCTGAAGATCCCACTGGAAGCGATCGCCGGACACACGTTCTTGGCGAACGGACCTTCCACGCAGGTCCATGATGCGGACCAATGCCGGTCCTTGCATGCTTGATAGATCCATCGTCACTGACGCATTGGTCGGGTTCGGCCAGACCCTGGCGGTCCGGGCAAGGTTTCCTTCCGCAAGGCCCACCGGCGCCGCTTCGAGGAACGAGGAGTAAATACCGTTGCCGTGCGTGGCCACCGCGATCAGTCCATCGTGGTTCCGGGCGGCGATCATGTTCACCGGCACATTACCTATGCTGGTGAGCCCTTCCTGTACCCAGATCGTGTTGTCCCCATCCAACAGGTCGGTACTGTACACGCCCGTGCTGGTGGCCACGAAATAGCGATCGTCCGCACCGTCCCAGGTCGGATAGATCAAGGCCCAGAACACGGCAGGACCGCTGCCTGAACCATCGGCGAACTCTTCCAGGTTGCCGCTCACCGAGGTCCAGCTGGTGCCACCATCCAGCGTGTGCCAGATGCTCTTGATGCCGTAGTTACTGAAGGTCATCAACCACTCATCGGGGTTGAAGTCGTTGGGCGCGATACAACTGATGTACGCCCCTTGTGGCCAGAGCGGATCGCTGATGTTCGTCTTCACTGGGTTGGTGTCCAGGCTGTCGCAACGCCATAAGCGGCTCACCGTGGTGCCGTAGAACAAGGTGTTCGAACGTGCGAGAGAAATGTCCAGGCAAGTGATCCGTTGCAGGGTGGGCAGCTGTGCGCCCGTGAGTTCCTCCCAATTCTGGTCGTTCGCATCATAGAAGTTGTCCGTGACGTTGATGCCCGCGAGGTCGTTGTTCCGCCAGATGGTGTAGTTGCTCACCCAGTACAGCTTGTTGTTGTCGGCCGGGTCCAGCACGAACTGATTGATGAAGTTGTAGGAACTGTTGGCGCTCATCGGGTCGATCCGTTCAAAACCGAGCACGTTGCCTTGCGCATCGATGGGCTTCTTGTACAGGCGTCCACGCTGGCTGCTGGCCAGGATGAAGTTCGCACCCTGCGGGATGGCGGCATAGGCCCCATCGTCCTGATGCACCACCTTCCAATCGTCCGCCGGATCGGCACTGGTGGCGAGGAAAGTACCGTTGTCCTGGAGGCCTCCGATCAGGCGCGGATCGTCCGTTGGGCCATCCTCCAGATGCACGGTATAGAACTGCGACGTGATGTAGGTCGTGTTCAGGTCGACCCAGATCACGCTATCGGCCAGGGGATCATTGGTGCGTTGCACACCACCGTCATTGGCAGAATACATGATGGTCGGGTCGGCCGGGTCGAAGGTGACCCAATGCTGGTCCGGGTGATGGGCCGGATACACGTAGTCCTTTGGGTCCTGCAGGTTGCAGCGGTAGCCTCCGATCCAGGCGGTATTGGCATCCGTAGCGAAGGCGTCGTCGCTGCGATACAGGTTCGTCCCACCGATGTACACCACGTTGGGGTCCGTCGGGTGTACGGTGACGCACATGTCGTAGCTGCTTTGGGAGTTGATGTAGCCGAAATCAAAGTTGAAGTAGCCCGTGCAGGTCCCATTGGGCAGGTTGCTGGAGCGGTTCTCCCACTCCCCACCGGCTCCGCTGCCATCACCGCTCAGGTAGGTGTATTTCCAGAAGGAATGTCCTTGCGTACCCGAAGCCGGGGTCTGGCTGAACCAGTACACGACGCTCTCGTTGGAAGGATCGATAGCGAGGACGGTCCGTTCCTTGTTGCCCGGAAAACCGGTCGGCGTGATGTTCACCCAAGTGAGGCCGTCCTCGCTGCGCCACAGCCCTTCGGCCGGACCGTTGTTGCCCAGGGCAGCGTAGCACACACCCGTGCTGCTCATGCGCAATTCGCTGTAGGTCGAAGTGTTGCTCACCGTCGTGTCCAGGCCCAGCACCGGTTTCCAGGACCCACCACCATCGTTGCTGCGGAAGACCCCGTTGTACACGGCTGCCAGCACAATGTCACTGTCGTTCCGGGTAGGATCCACCGCGATGCCGTTCACCTGCTTGAAGCTGAAGTTGCGCTCGAAGTTCTCGTGGTCGCCTGCAATGGTGCTTGGCAGCTGCAGCCAGCTCTGACCACCGTCCGTGCTTTTGTAGATGCCATCGCCGGGCAGCAAGGCGCTGAAGCTGGTGCCGCTCTGTACGCCGTAATTCTCACCGGTGCCGAAGTACCAGGTCGTTTCCTGACCGCTCCGCGGATCCTGGGTCAGGCAGCTCACACCGGTCATGGCATCCAATGGGCTTGTCCGCGTCCATGAGGTACCCGCATCGGTGCTGCGCCACATGCCACCGGTCACCCCTCCAGCCAGCAGGATCTGCGAATTGCTGCGGTCCACTTCCATGGCGCGTGTGCGTCCACCCCGATTGCGCGGCCCGCGCCAGGTCCAGGACAAGCTCTTGGCTGTGGCGCGCACAGGGAGCGTTCGCGCGAACTCCAGCTCCTTGCGTCGGATGTTCGGCGGAATGACCCCGGAAGCAGGGTCCTGCAGGCGCTGCTGCTGCCACATGCGCAGTCCGTTCGGATCGTCCGCTGCACCCATGCCCATCGGCAGATCGCTGCTTCGTGGTCTTTCCTGCTGCCACCACACGGTCGCTACCAAGGCAGAAAGGGCTAATGCGGACAAGAGGATGCGTCGGTACATGGGCAGGCAGGTGTTCGCCCGAAGGTAACCGCTGGGATCAAAGGGCCGTTCGCCAACCTGCGCCGGTCAGGTCCTGCCAGTAGCCGGGATAGGACTTCTTCACCACTTCGTGATCCGTGATCCGGATGCTTTCGCACACGGCTGCCAAGGGAGCCAGCGCCATGGCCATGCGGTGGTCGTTCCGCGGGTCGAAGGGCTTGGGCTGCTTCTTGCCGATGGGTCCCCCGATGCGCAGTGCACTGCCGCTCCGATCGTGCTCGACACCCAATTCCTTCAACGCTCCCGCAACCGCTGCGATGCGATCGCTCTCCTTCAGGTGCAGGTTGTCCAGACCGGTGAACGCTGCCTTCACGCCCAACCCTGCACACGTGAAAGCCAGCGGCTGAAAAAGATCCGGGGTTTCGGTCAGATCGAACGCATGGAGCGCCGAGCGGTCGATCGCCTGGTTGGCCCGCACCACCAAACTCCCCGATCGCTTGGTGGCGGTGACGAAGGGCGACCATAGTCGTAGGCAGGCCTCGTCGCCCTGTAGACCATCCAGCTCCAAACCTTCCAGGACCAGTTCCCGTTCAGCTGATAGGGCCGCCCATTCGAACCAGAATGCGGCCGCGCTCCAATCTCCGGGCACTTCGAAGTCCACCGAATGGGGAGCAGCCGGCGGCACATAAACACCCTCCGCGTCGATCTCGGCCGGAATGCCGAAACGCTCCATCACCTTGGCGGTCATCTGCACGTAGGGGGTCGAAAGCCGCTTGCCGGTCCAACGGATGCGGAGCCCCTGCTTCATGGAACCGGCCACCAACATCAGGGCGCTCAGGTACTGGCTGCTCATCGCATCCTGCAGCTCCAGCTCACCCCTATCGAGCTCCTTCCCTTTCACCAGGTAACCGCTCATGGTCGTGCTGATGGACGCGCCCAGGGCGCACAAGGCTTTCACCAAGGGAGCATGCGGACGCTTCATCAGATCCTGTGATCCGGTGATCAAGCGCTCCTCTCCGCGCTGAACAGCGGCCCAGGCCAGCAGAAAGCGAAGGGTGGTTCCACCATCGCCGCAATCCATCAACTGGCCGCGCTCCTTCAGGTTCAGCAGCAGGCCCTGCGTATCCCCGGCGTCCGGCAAACCTTGGACCTGTTCCAGACCACCGCATTGTGCAGCGAGGATCAAGGCCCTATTGGCCACGCTCTTGCTCATGGGCACCCGCACCCGGGCCGTTCCGGTCCCAGCACTACGAATGGTGATGTGGCTCATCGCGGACCAGCAAGCGATAATGTTCCAAGGCATCGATCACCTGGGCGGCGTGAACTTCCTGATCGATCACGCCTTCACCGATACGCTGCAGCAGCGTGAATCGGAATCGGCCCTCGGTGTTCTTCTTGTCATTGGCCATTAAGGCCAACAAGCGGTGGTGGTCACTGCCTTCCAAGTGATACGCGGGGAAGCGCTCCAGGATCACGTTCGTTAGGAGGTCCAGTTCTTCACGTGATAGTCGGTCCATCCGCCAGCTCAGCCAGGCCGCACAGACCATACCCGCAGCGACCGCCTCCCCATGGCTCACCACCCGGCGGGCACCTTCGAAGGAAAGGGCCTCCAGCGCGTGACCGATCGTATGACCAAAATTCAGCAGGCGGCGCTGACCCTGTTCGTTCGGATCGCCGTCCACTATTTCGCACTTGATCGCTGCAGAGCGTGCGATCAATGGAGCCAGGGCCTGCAGGTCGTGCAGCGGAGCCTCACACACCGCATTGAAATGGTCGGCATCACCGATCGCACCGTGCTTGAGCATTTCGGCCACGCCGTTCAGGAGCTCGCGTTTGCCCAAGGTGCGCAGGAAAGGCACATGTACGTATACCGCTTCGGGTGGCCGCACCGTTCCGACCATGTTCTTGATGCCCATCAGGTCCACGCCGTTCTTGCCACCGATGGCGGCATCGACCATGCCCATGAGCGAAGTGGGCACGTGTACCACACGGATCCCTCGCTTGTACGCCGATGCCACAAAGCCACCCACATCGGTGACCACGCCACCACCCAGGCAGACGAGGACAGCGGAACGCTCTGCCGCCTGACGGGCCAGATGCTCCCAGATGCCCTGGCAAACGGCAAGCGACTTGCTCTGCTCACCTGCGGGGATCGAAAGCGTGTCGGCCTCGCGCAGCGCTGGCACTCGGCCCAATAGCTCGGGCAGGCAGTGCCGCATGGTGCGCTCATCGCCCAGGATGAAAAAACGTTGCGCAGGGCCCAACCCTGCACACCAGGCCTCCAAGGCGTCCAATGCGTCATCGCCGAGGTATACAGGACAACCCGCCGCAAGCACCGGCTCTACCACTTTTCGCGAGGGAGGCATCACTGTACTTTAGCGCCCTTCCGGACCAGGGCGTCCAAAGGAACGAAGAAGCAAGGCAGTTGACCATGCAGGAGCAGGGCATTGCGCCATCGAACCGGGTCGTTCCGGACCTGAGCGACACCCGCACCGCCTTCGCCCAGTACAGCGACCAGGGCCTGTTGCGTGCGTATTGGCTGTTCCGCGTGGTAGGCAATCCTTTGCTGAACAGCTTGGGGAAGTGGATGAGCACCATTGCGCTCACGTTGCGCCTTCCGGTGAAATGGGTCGTGCGCGCCACCATCTTCGACCATTTTTGTGGAGGCGAGACCATCGACGAGAGCATGGACCGCGCTTTCTGGTTGAACAAGGGCGGCATCGGCACCATCCTCGACCACAGCGTGGAGGGACAGGACGATGAGGACGAATTGGATGCGACCAAGGAGGAGGTATTGCGCACCGTTCGCATCGCGGCGGAGCATGCCGAGGTGCCCTTCTGCGTCTTCAAGCCCAGCGGCATCAGCCGCACCCAGTTGCTGGCCGATGTTTCCGCAGGGAAGCCCTTGAAGGAGAAGGAAAAGGCGGAGTGGCAGCGGGTGGAAGCACGCATGGACGCCCTGTGCGGTGCCGCTCATGATGCTGGTGTACGGATCCTGGTGGATGCGGAGGAAAGCTGGCTGCAACCAGCTATCGATGGTCTGGTGGAACGCATGATGGCACGCTACAACCGCGAGCGGCCCATCGTGTTCAACACCGCCCAGCTGTACCGGCACGACCGGCTGGCCTTCATCCGGACCTGCCACGAAAAGGCCGTGAAGGAGGGCTACATCGTGGGCTGGAAACTGGTACGCGGCGCGTATATGGAAAAGGAGCGCGACCGCGCCGAGGACAAGGGCTACCCCAGCCCGATCCATGCGGACAAGGCCGCCGTGGACCGCGATTACGACGAGGCGCTGCGCTTCTGCATGCAGCACCTGGACCGCACGGCCATCGTGGCCGGTACGCACAATGAAGAGAGCAGCCTGCTGCTGGCCCGGCTGATCGATGAGCAGGGCCTGCCCCGCGACCACGAGCGCCTCTGGTTCGCGCAGTTGCTGGGTATGAGCGACCACATCAGTTACAACCTGGCGGCCGCTGGTTACAACGTGGCCAAGTACGTGCCATACGGACCCGTGCGGGAGGTGCTGCCTTACCTGATCCGACGTGCGGAGGAGAACACTTCCGTGGCCGGGCAGACCAGCAGGGAGCTGCGCTTGATCACCGCCGAGCGGGAGCGCAGGAGAAAGGAAAGGCGCTGAGGGTCGATCCGAAGGAGGTCTGTTAGGAAAGCGCGCCCCCCAAATTCACGGACAAGGTGACGTCTATCACCTTCGGCCGGGGTGCTCGCTCCCGATCTTTGCCGCGATGAACAAGTTGTGGTACTACATACCGGCCGTGCTGGTCGGTGCGCTCGCCGGTTATGCGTATTGGCATTTCTACGCCTGCGATCACGGCTGTACGATCACGAGCGTATGGTGGCGGAGCTCGCTTTATGGCGCAGTGATGGGCTACCTGACGATCGGTCTGGTCCTTCCGGAAAAGAAGGGATAGGATGGAGACGAAGGCGAAGGCTGAATTCGAGGTCGAGGATTTTGAGCGGCAGGTGATCGTGCGCAGTGCGCATGTTCCGGTCTTGGTGGATCTCTGGGCAGCGTGGTGCGGTCCCTGTCGCTTCCTCGGTCCGATCGTGGAAAAACTGGCCCGGGAGGCAGATGCTAGGTGGGAGTTGGTGAAGGTGGATACCGAAGCGAACCCCGATATCGCGCAGCGGCTGGGGGTGCGTGGCATCCCGGACCTGCGCTTGTACATCGACGGGAAGGAGGCGGCCCGGATGAGCGGTGCCTTGCCGGAGCCGGAACTGAAACGGTGGATCGAAGGGCACCTGCCCACGGAAGGAAAAAAGCAGCTGGCACGGGTAAAAGGTCTCCTGGACGCAGGCAGGAAGGAGGAGGCGGAGGCGATATTGGTAGCGGTATTGGAACAGGAACCGGACCTGGATGAGGCGCGCATGCAGTTGGCGAGGCTGCTGGTTTGGGAGGAGGGTGCACGCACGGTCGAACTTCTTCAGCACCATCTGCACTTGGAAGGGGCTGAAGCCTTGAACGACCTGGCCCGGGCCATGCAACAGGACGAGCTGCCCGAAGGGGCCGCCAAGACTCCCGTGGCTGAGGGCCTGAAAGCCTTGCGTGAAGGGGACCTGGAGCATGCGCTGACCGCCCTCATCGGGTCGATCACCGTGGACCGCAGCTATGCCGATGAACTGGCACGACGCACCTGCGTGGCCTTGTTCCAGGTACTGGGACCGGAGCATGCGCTTAGCGTGTCTTTCCGCCGGAGGTTCAGCATGGCCCTGTACTGAGCGGGGTTGTTCCTGAACCGTTCATCGCATTTCTCACCTTCTATCACAGGGCCGGTCCTGATGGACCCTGGAGCCTGTTACCTTTTGAGGACCAACACCACTTGGCCATGGTCCGCGCAACCATACGAACGCTTTTGTTGTTGATGCTCGCTGTTCCGCTCACCTCGAGCGTGGTCTTCAAAGGACCCAGCAAAGACCCCTCCGGCACATGGAAGCTGACGCGGTTGTACAATGACGACATGAAATTCTTCCGGCAGGAACTGGTACTGTCGTTCACGAACGATGGGCGCCTTATGGGAAAGAGCGCATGCGGCGCGTTCAGCGGCACCTGGAGCGTACAGGATGGCCACATGCGCATCGCCGACCTGAGGCATTCGGATGCTCCTTGCGGTTACACCCGGCATGTGGAGCGCAAACTGTTCCAAGCCCTTCAAGAGACCCGTATGGTGCAGCGCAAGGGAGAGGTGATGGATCTGATGTGCCAGGAACGGAGAGTGGCGGTGCTACGAGCGGTGTAGTTAAGGGAACAGCTCGCGGCAGGCAGTGGGCAGTTCGATCGGCCTGTTGAACGAGTTCACGGGCAGGGTACCGGGATCAGGAGGCCCGTGATGAAGTGGTCTCATCGTTCGGGGTCCAGTTCCGTGACAATAAGATCGCTTCGCCCTGTTGGGGCTCGCGAACGCGGGGTAGCGTGGAAGATGTTCCCACGCATGAAATTCCTTTGCGCTCTTTGCACCTCTGCGGTGATCTCAACGGATGACGTGCGAGCGTAGCGAAGCAACCGCTTTCCTCTTTCAGCTTTCAACTTTCAGCTTTTCCAATTGTCTCACTCGGAGTCGCGGAGGACGCAGTGGAAAGCACTTTGCGCTGGATCCTCCCATAGCGCTCTCTGCGTCTTTGCGGTGATCTGAACGGATGTCCTTCGAGTGAAGCGCAGCAATGGCCTCACCTCCCCTCCACGCTCCACAACGTAGCCGTACTATCCCGCCGATGGTCCTCGAAGACCAGGATCGTCATGGATGTCGGTCGTCCCTGAAGCGGCACCCGGACCTCATAGAACAGGCTGTCACCGCTCCGTCGCGTATCCTTCAGTCGCACTTCCGCCTCACGCATGGCCAGGCGAACGGAATCCAGCGGCATGCCATGATCCCGCAGGTAGGAGGCTGCTACAGGAGAGGCCTTGACCAACGTGGTCCCCAGCCTGAGCTTGATCCGTTCCTTGGGGGTCCAACCTGCGTTGGTGAGCCGG
The DNA here is from genome assembly GCA_020437905.1 of Flavobacteriales bacterium. Lineage (GTDB taxonomy): Bacteria > Bacteroidota > Bacteroidia > Flavobacteriales_F > PHOS-HE28 > PHOS-HE28. The sequence continues at coordinate 916 of JAGQVN010000170.1, read as the reverse complement.
TCGCCATAGAACAAATAGGCCAACGCACCGCCAATGACCAAGCCGATCAGGTACAGTTGGATGCGACGTCGCAGGTCCATTCAGAACGCCGCAAGCAGGATGTCCAGGTCCTTGTACGGCAGCTTGAAAGCCTCGCCCAGTGTCCGGTTCGTAAGGGCCCCATTGTACAGGTAAACGCCATGGCGAAGCCCCAGGTTGGTTTTGATCAGGTCCTCGAAGCCGCCCCGTTCGCCCATGCTGTTCAGCAGCGGGCCGAAGATGTTGCTGAGCGCATAGCTGGCCGTGCGCGGCACGCGGCTGGCCATGTTGGGCACGCAGTAATGGATCACGCCATACTTCTTGAAGACCGGATCGGTGTGCGTGGTGACCTCACTGCTCTCGAAGGTGCCACCTCGATCGATGCTGATATCCACGATCACGGAGCCTGCCTTCATTTCGCGGACCATATCCTCGCTCACCACCATGGGCGTGCGGCCATGCTCGGGCCGCAATGCACCGATGGCCACGTCAGCATGCTTGAGCGCCTTCTTCAATTCCTTGGGTTGGATCACCGAAGTCCAGAGCCGTTGGCCGATGTCCATTTGCAGACGCCGCAGCCGGTAGATGCTCTTGTCGAAGACCTTGACGCTGGCACCCAGGCCCAGGGCCGCGCGTGCGGCGAACTCACCGACCGTCCCCGCTCCGATCACCACCACCTCGGCAGGTGCCACACCACTGATGCCACCCAGCATAAGGCCCGGCCCACCCCTGTCCGCAGCCAGATACTCGCCCGCCACCTGCACGCTGGAGGTACCGGCGATCTCGCCCATGGCCCGTACGATCGGATAGATCCCCTCCCGATCCTTGATGAAGTCCCACGCCACGGCCGTGATCCGCTTCTCCATCATGCGCTTTAGCGTGTCCTTGGGCTGCACGG
>JAGQVN010000169.1 GCA_020437905.1 Flavobacteriales bacterium | reverse complement strand
AGCTCCGGATGGCTCACGAACCAGCTGGTGGCATGGCCGGGCAGGTCGAACTCGGGGATCACCCGGATGCCGCGCAGGTCCGCCTCCCGGAGGATGACCCGGATGTCCTCCTGGCTCAGGTACTGCCCTTCGCTCCCCTGTTCATGCAGTTCGGGGAACAATTTGCTCTCGATGCGGAATCCCTGGTCCTCGGTCAGGTGCAGGTGCAGCACGTTCATCTTCACCAGCTCGAGCCCGTCGAGCTCGCGCAAGACCACCTCGCGCGGCATGAAGTGGCGGCACACGTCCAGCAGCAGGCCACGCCACGGAAAGCGGGGCGAATCGTTGATGGCCACGTGCGGGAAGTACCAGCCCTGCTCGTCGCGCTGGAGCAACTGGTACAGGGTGGCGAACGCATGCAGGGCACCCAGGTCAGTGGTGGCCCGGATGCGGATTCCACCCTCCGCGATGGCGAGAGCGTAGGACTCGTCCTCCCCAACCTGCAGGTGGTCCCCCTTCCGGTCCACGGCCACAGCGATCGTGGTTCCAGGCAGGCTGTCCGGCTCAAAGAGCGTGAGGCCCGTGATATCACCCATGCGGGTCAGCCAGCGTCGTTCGGCAGCATGCAGCCGATCATCGTGGAACCCGGACCAGGACACATGTATGGGTGCCTGCACGCCAAGTCGACCGTCCATAGCCGCATATCCGGCTGGCCAGGGCATCAGCGGTTGCGCACCCAACAGGACCGAGCTGCACAAGTAAGCGAACACCAGAGCCGGGCGCATGGCGGCAAGGTAACCACGCAACCAGAGCATCTATCTTGACGTATGAAGCCATCGATGCAACGGCTTCGATCGTTCACTGATCACTGCCTGGCTCTTCTCCTGGCGGGAAGTTGCTGTGTGAACGGGCATCCGTTGGGAGCTCAACCGAACGAGTCCCCGGAGGCTGCTATCCAGCGGGTAGCAGAACTGGAGTCGATGGATCCGTTGGGAGCACTCTCGCTTGCCCGCAAAGCTCTCGTGACAACGGGCTCGAATGAAGCGAACGTGCGCGTTCATGCCCTGCACAGGACCGTCCGCCGCCTCGAAAGCGACCACGGCAGCCTGGAGGGTTTCCTGAGAAGCAGCATCGACGCACTGTCCATAAGCCGAGTCCTTGGCGACGAACGGCTCATCGCCGAGGACATCCTGTTCCTCTCCGAAGCATATTGCCGGATGGGCCAGTTCGAACGAGAACTGGAGGAATGTCAGCGTGCGATGTACCTGCTGCAGCGAGGACAAGACTCACTGGTCATAGCGCGGGCACATCTTCGGATCCTGGAGGCCATGCTGCACGCTTCCACAAGCGATGCGATCCATGGGCAAGCCGCGGAGGCTGAGCGGCTGTTCAGCGCCCTGAACGACGGACAGGGGCTTGCAAAGACCTGGTCGCTGGTCGGAAGATCATACGCGAACGATGGCCGTTGGGCTGATGCCCGCCCTTTTTTGAAGAAGGCACATCGCCTTTCCACTGAGATCCGCGCCGACACGCTTCAGGCACGCATCGAACTGGACCTTCTGGACGCGGCGCTTCATACCGGTCGTAAGGAGGAAGCGGCCTCTTTGCTGGCGTCGGTCCAAGCTCTGGTGCCACATGCGGGTGACCGGACCATGCGGATCGAACTGCTCCAGCTCAGGCATGAGGCGGCGGCACAAGGTGGCAGGTGGCAGGAAGCACTCGAACTGTTCAAGGCCTATCATGCCGCCACGGATTCGGTCCATCTGGAGCGCTCAACGCAGCAGGTGGCTGGCCTTGGCGCCTTGTATGAACTGAACGTCAAGGACCGGGACAATGCGTTGCTCCGTGAAAGGAACGCGTTGAACGAAACCCTGATCGCTCATGAACGGCGTCGGTATCACGGGCTGCTCCTGGCGTTCGGCCTCCTGTCGGCCCTGGTGGTGGCCCTGATCATCGCCGGATACCACCTCGCACGCTCACGGAAACGGGTGATGTTGAAGAACCGGGTCATCCGGCGTCAAAGCGACGAGATCGGCACCAAGAACCTGGAGTTGAAGCGGCAGAACATGCGGCTCGCGGAGACCCTCATGAGCGAGGAGGAAAAGGACCTGCTGCTGCGGGAGATCCATCATCGCATCAAGAACGACCTGCAGATCGTCAGCACCCTGCTTCGCATCCATACGATGGGCACGGTGGACAAGAACACAGCGGAACTGTTGGAAGACACGCAACGACGGGTCGCGACCATGGCCTCCGTTCATGATCAGTTGTACCGGAGCTCCGATCTTCGGAACATCGCGATCGAGGACCATCTCCGCACCTTGTTGGGGAATGTGATCCGCTCCTTCTTCGCAGAGGATCGGATCGCGTTCGATCTGCGCTCCAATGTGCGGGAGCTTCCCACCGAGGTCATGATGCCCCTTGGACTGGTCTTGAACGAATTGGTGACCAATTCCGTCAAACACGCCTTCGCACCCAACGGCACCGGCAAGCTGATGATCGAACTGATGGAGGACGCCACTGGACGGATCGTCCTGCGCTACTCGGACGATGGTCCCCTGGAGCGCAGCGCCGAACGTCTCAGAGGAGATGGCTTCGGCATGCATCTCATTCGCTCTCTTGCGGAACAATTGGATGGCGAGGTCATGTTGCTTCAGGCGGACACCGTGACGTTCCAAATGGAGTTCCACATCACCGGAGCGCTCAAGGCCGCCTCCTGAGGAGGAAGCACACCGCTATATTCGCAGCGCCCATCAAGTGGGCCAAGAAATGGCATTCAAAGACCTGGGTATCGGTGACGAACTGCTCGAAGGCATCACGGCCATGGGGTTCAAGGACCCCACTCCCATTCAGGAGCAGGCGATCCCCGCAGCCCTTGACCATCGGGACCTGATCGCCTGCGCTCAGACGGGGACCGGAAAGACGGCGGCCTTTCTGTTGCCGATCATCGATGTGATCACCTCGTACAAACCTGTGGTGGAAGGCTCGGTGCGAGGGCTGATCATCGTTCCTACACGCGAGCTGGCCCTACAGATCGACCAACAATTGCAGGCGATCGCCTATTACACCCCGATCGGTTCCTTGGCGGTCTATGGCGGCAGCGATGCCTCCTCCTTCGACCAGCAGAAATCGGCATTGACCAGCGGCGTGGAGGTCATTGTGGCGACCCCCGGCAAACTACTGAGCCACTTGAACCTGGGATATGTGCCCCTGAAGGGGCTCGAATTCCTGGTGCTCGACGAGGCCGATCGGATGCTCGACATGGGTTTCATCGAGGACATCCATCGGATCATCGGTTTCCTTCCGAAAGAACGACAGACGCTCATGTTCAGTGCGACCATGGCCCCTGAGATACGGACACTGGCCAAGGAGGTATTGCGCGATCCGGTGGAGATCACCATAGCCCTGAGCAAACCGGCCGAGGGGGTGGATCAGCGGGCCTATGTGCTGTACGAACCGCAAAAGGCCCCTGTATTGGAGCACATTCTTCGCACCGATGAAGCCAGCTGCATCGTCATTTTCGCCGGCAGAAAGGTGGAAGTGAAGAACCTGACCCGCCATCTGAAGAAGAAAGGCTTCCCGGCCGAGGCCATGCACAGCGACCTGGACCAGCAGGAACGGGAGGATACCATGCTGGCTTTCCGGAACCGCAAGTTGCGGATACTTGTGGCAACGAACGTGATCAGCCGGGGCATCGACATCGACGACATCGACCTGGTCATCAACTACGACGTTCCGAGGGACCCTGAAGACTACGTACATCGGGTGGGTCGTACCGCCCGAGCAGCCCGCAAAGGTGCGGCCATCACGTTCGTCAGTGACAAGGAAATGCGCGAGTTCGGGCGTATCGAGCGGTTGATCGGCTATTCGGTGCCCAAACACGAGGTACCCGCGGAGTTGGGGCCGGTGCCGGGATATCGGCCGGAGGAAAAGGACCGGTCGCGAAAGCGGCATTCCTCAGGTGCCCACAAAGGGAACAGGAAGGGCGGCGGTCGTCCGGGTGGGAACAGGAACGGACCTGCTCGCGGGAAGAGCAGCAGGGGCTAGCTTGACGTCTTCACAAGAAAAAGGCCGGACAGCACCAGCCGCCCGGCCTTTTCCAGCGCTAACCGGCCCTCACCCCATCGGGAGGGGCCTTCTAAGCTCATCGTTTGCGGAACTTGTCCGCATTGGCCGCAAGGACGGCAGGTGCATCAAAGGCCTCTGCGGCCTCGCCGATACGCTCGATCGTGATCGACTCCATGCGATCACCCTGTGCGATCTTGTTGACCACGTCCTGACCTTCGACCACATACCCGAAGACCGCATGCTTTCCATCCAGCCAAGGTGTCTCCTTGTGGGTGATGAAGAACTGACTGCCGTTCGTTGCAGGGCCCGCGTTGGCCATGCTCAAGGTACCAGGTCGGTCGTGCTTCAACGTGGGATCGATCTCATCGGCAAAGGCGTACCCGGGGCCACCGGAACCGTTTCCTGAAGGGTCGCCGCCCTGGATCATGAAATCAGCGATGACGCGATGGAAAGTCAATCCATCATAATAGGGCGTGCCTTCCGGCTTGGCCGTGTTGTTCACCTTTCCTTCCGCGAGACCCACGAAATTGGCCACGGTCATGGGCACCTTCTCGAACTCCAGCTTGATGGTGATGGTCCCTTTGTTGGTGTTGATCTTGGCGAAAAGGCCGCCTTCATCGTTCGTGCTCACAGCTTCTGGTTGTTTGGTCTCCGCCATGGTCGCGGCTTCGTTCGTGGTAGTGCCACCCCCGGTCTCGGGGGTTCCACAGGCGCCCAAAAGGAACAGGCCAAGTACAGGTAGCGTCATCATGGCAGAAAGGTTCATAGGTTCTTGGAATGGGCGGCAAAGATAAACGTGCCCGGTTCAGTCCATCAGGACCTCCTCCAGTCGATCCAGTTTCTCGAGCTCGAACGCCCCTTCGGTACGGTGCAGCACGCGCCCCTGATCGTCGATGACGAAGATGTACGGAACATCCTTGCGCTCCATCCCGAGGGCTTCCTGAAAAGGCTCCAGTTCACCCTGGTAGAACAATACATGTTCCGCCACTTCCGGTTCCGTGCTTTTTCTGAACTTCTTCAGTGTCGGGCCATATGCCGCCTTGTTCATCCCCACGAACATGGGCACGAACCAGACATCGGCCTCGTACGTATCGGAGAACATCCCGTGTTTGGCCACAAGCCTGAGATAGGCCGGAGCCATCCATGCCTCTAGGGAGGCGGAAGCCTTCTGGTCATAGGCCAGACAGAGCACCGCCTTGCTCTTCACCGCACCCGGGACCTCCACGATCTCTCCAGCCACGGTCTCCCCCACGAACAAGGGCATCCGGGGCTGAGCGACGAGGCTGACCACAGCACCGACCCAAGCGAACGCGCAAATGATCCTTTTCATGATCGTCAACTTGGACAAGAACGATGCCGATCGCTCATACGCCCTTCTCCGGGTGCCTGCCTCGCACTTGTCGAAAATGGTCCTTCATCCGTTCCACATCGGCCTCCAGGTCATCGGTCAACGGGAACACATCGCTGAATGAGACCACCTTTCTTCCATAGTCCATGGCTGCAAGGATGACCGGCACATCAGCCGCTCGCGCGATCCGATGGAAGCCGGTCTTCCATTTCTCCACGCGCTTGCGGGTGCCTTCCGGCGTAATGGCGATCTTGAAATCAGGGTCCGCGCGAAAGAAGCCTGCGACCTGTTCCACCAGGTCGGTACTCTTGGAGCGATCCACCGGAAACCCTCCAGCCGCACGGAAGAACCAACCCAGTGGTGGTCTGAAGAGCTCTTTCTTGGCCAGGTACTTCACGTCCCCCATGCGGGCCAGGCTGCGGGTGAACAATCCAATGAAGAAATCCATGTTGCTCGTATGCGGGGCCACTACGACGATATACTGACGCAAGCCTGGTGGACGATGGTCCTCGATGCGCCAACCCAACAACCAGAACATGAGGCCCGAGAACGCGCGGAACATGGGATGTCTTTTCGCAGGTCCCTTTTTCCAGGACCTGAGGAGGGGCCAAGTTAACGGAGCATTCAAAAGCCTGGCGGCCACAGAACGAACCATTCCTCCGGAACCCCGTACCAAGGGTCCAGATGAGCGCGAAACAGTTGGCGGTAGTGGATGTCGAAACCACCAGTGGAGACCCGCTGAAGGGCAGGATCATGGAGATCGCCATTGTCGTGGCCTCGCACGACCGGATCATCGAAAGCTGGTCCAGCCTGGTGGATCCGTGTACACCGGTTCCCGGGTTCATAGAGCGGCTCACGGGAATCAGCGCGACACTGGTAGCCGATAGTCCCACGTTCGATCAGGTGCTTCCGCGCGTGGAGGAACTGACCCGGGACAGGATATTGGTGGCGCATAACATCCGCTATGACCTGACCGTCCTCAAACGCGAGTTCCAGCGATGTGGAAGGCCCTTCGAGCGGGCGAGCCTGTGCACCGAGAAACTGAGCCGGCGACTGCATCCACATCTGGCCCATCACAACCTCACGAGCTTGTGCCGCTACTACGGGATCCCGTACAGCGGCCAGCACCGCGCCCTGAACGATGCCTCGGCGACACACAGACTGTTGGTGCAGATGACCGAATCCATGGTCCGGAACGGTGGTCTGCCATCCGAACCCGGCGGACCCAGATCACCGATGCGGGCATGACCCATGGCTCAGGCCAGGAACCGGTAGGCGTAAAGGAACCAGAACACCAGGGCCAGGATAGTCCCAACGCCCCCTGTCCATGCGGCGACACGGGCGCGTTCAATGCTGCGCTGGGCATAGACCATCGGCCTGCGTACAGCGCGATGGACCCCCCAGCGTCCCAGCGAGATCGCCAGGACACCCATGATCAAGCCAGGCACCAACAGCGGCCCCGCGAGGGCGAAGGAGATACTGATCCAGCCCATCCACCAAGCCGCGTTCGCCCCCCACAAGCGCTTTTCGTCAAGCATGGCCGGCTGCCTTGAGCATGGCTTGATGCAATTCCAGCACCTGGGGGAGCAATAGACGCTTTTCGTCATTGACGATCACCTTTCCCGCAGCAGCACGTCGTTCCTGATCGGAGAACTGACTGGCCATCCTTGCCAGCACGGCCGAGCGGGCCACACCATCGCGCTCCATCACGCGACGGATGCGCAATTCCATGGGCGCCTCCACCACCACCAAATGGTCCAGCTGTTCAGCCGCTCCTGTTTCCACCAGGATCGCGGCCTCCATGACCACGTACGCCGATCTCTGCTCGTTCGCCCATTCCCTGAACCGCGCCCGAACGGCAGGATGAACCATGGCGTTGAGGTCCTTGAGGGCCGATGGATCGGTGAACACGCGGTCGGCAAGGGCATGGCGATCGAGCCTTCCGGATGCGTAAATAGCAGGGCCGAAGCGAGCGATCACCTGGTGTCGAAGTGTGCCATCGAGCAAGTCCTTGGCGACTTGATCCGCCGCGAACACGGGTATACCCATCACCTCCAGGATGCGGCACACCACGCTCTTCCCACTACCGATGCCACCTGTGACACCGACCTGCCACATGGGTCACCCTTTGGCCGTGGTCTCGTTCAGCTGCATGGAACTGTCCATGGCCAAAGCGCTCTTCTCGAAGCGAAGCTTCACATTGCTGTCGACCTCGAGCAGCACCGTCTTATCGCTCACCTCCACCACTTTGCCATGGATGCCTCCGATGGTGACCACCTTGGCACCCTTCTGGATGCTCTCCCGGAACTTCTTGGCATCCTTTGCCTTCTTCTGTTGCGGACGGATCATGAAAAAATAGAACACCACCATCAGCGCACCCATCATGATCCAGAAACTGGTCGGGTTTTGCTCGGTCTGCAGAAGAATGGACAGGGTTGACATGATCGATCAAGGGTTTGGGGTCGGATCCAATACTTCCCCGCGAAGGAACAAAACGGTCGTGGATGGTACGGTATTGGCCACTACGGTAACGGTCTTCTCCTGGATGCCGGAACGTCCTTCGCTATTGAACTCCACGGCAATGGCTCCGCCCTCCCCGGGACGGATGGGGTGCTTGGGCCATTCCTTGCCGACGGTGCACCCGCACGAACCTCGTACATCGGCGATGATCAGGTCGGAACCTCCCCGATTGATGAACCTGAACTCCCGCTCGATCGAGGTCCCCTGGCTCATTCGCCCCATGTCGATGGAGGTCGTATCGAACGCGAACCGCGGCAGGGTCGCTGGATCCACCTCCTCATGGCCACTTGCGGGGAACTGCAATGCCTCCGGGGTGATGTCGTCGACCCCTCGTTCGCTGTGATCGGTGATCCAGCAAGCAGGACACATCGCCAGGATGAACGCAACCAGCAAGGTCCGGAAAGACCACCTGATCCTGATCGACCGCAGCCTGCGCATGTTCACTGTTCCAGAAGGCCCCGACCCACTTTCACGATCTGTCCCGAGGCCTTCATTTCGATGAAGAGCGCGTCGAGGATGCCATTGATGAAATTCTTGCTCTTCGGGGTGCTATATGCCTTGGCGATCTCGATGT
>JAGQVN010000168.1 GCA_020437905.1 Flavobacteriales bacterium | reverse complement strand
TCAGCAACGAGACCTTCGTGACCGACCTGACCAAGATGCCACACTTGCTCATGGCCGGTGCCACGGGCCAGGGTAAGTCCGTCGGGTTGAACGCGATCCTGGTGAGCCTGCTGTACAAGAAGCACCCGAGCCAGATCAAGTTCGTGCTGGTGGACCCGAAGAAGGTGGAGCTCACGCTCTTCAACAAGATCGAGCGGCACTTCCTGGCCAAGCTGCCCGGCAGCGAGGAGGCCATCATCACCGATACCAAGAAGGTGGTGGCCACGCTGAACAGCCTGTGCATCGAGATGGACGAGCGCTACGAGCTGCTGAAGGAAGCGCAGGTGCGGAACATCAAGGAGTACAACGCCAAGTTCATCAGCCGCCGCCTGAACCCGGAGAACGGCCACCGCTACCTCCCCTACATCGTGCTGGTGGTGGATGAGTTCGCCGACCTGATCATGACCGCGGGCCGCGAAGTGGAAACGCCCATTGCGCGACTGGCGCAGCTTGCCCGGGCCATCGGCATCCACCTGATCATTGCCACACAGCGCCCCAGCGTCAACATCATCACCGGTACGATCAAGGCCAACTTCCCGGCGCGGATCGCCTTCCGCGTGACCAGCAAGGTGGACAGTCGCACCATCCTGGACAGCGGCGGTGCCGAGCAGCTCATCGGCCGGGGCGACATGCTATTGAGCACGGGCAACGACCTGATCCGCATCCAGTGCGCCTTCGTGGACACGCCGGAAGTGGATGGTATCACCGAGTTCATCGGCGCCCAACGCGGCTACCCGGAGGCACTGCTCCTGCCTGAAGTACCCACCGAGGATGGTGACAGCGCTGACTTCGACGACGGCGACCGCGACAGCATGTTCGAGGATGCCGCCCGCCTCGTGGTGCAGACCCAGCAGGGAAGCACGTCCATGATCCAACGCAAGCTGAAGCTCGGGTACAACCGCGCCGGCCGCATCGTGGACCAGCTGGAGGCAGCCGGTATCCTGGGGCCCTTCGAGGGCAGCAAGGCGCGACGCGTCATGGTCCCCAACGAGCAGGCCCTGGAGGCCATGCTGAACCCGGCGGAGGCTGGGGAGGGATTGTAGTTGGAGACTCCCCCACCCTGGACACTCGGTTCAGTCAAACTTTCCACCGGGACTTTCGCTGTTCCGCGAGCGACAAGGAGACTACTGTTCACAGCGGAATCTCGGTTCAGTTCACAAGTGGCACCTCCCTTCCTGCCCGCTGACCTGGGCGCGGGAACACTTGCGAGAAATTGGGCTAGGCAGCATCTCATCGCCTGCCAGCCCTCGGACCCTCGGAACGAATGGGTGCCTTAGCCTGTTGGCTGCCTGGGTAGTACGGCACGAGTTACAAACTCGCGCCAGCGGGTTCGCTTACTTTGCTTTGGCGCGAGCGAAGGACGCTTGCGCGAGAGTCGTAGGCTCCCCCAACCTGCTGACGTGCTTACGACAATTATTCCATCCCCTCCCCTTCGCTCGCCGCCTTCAGGCCATCTTCGATCATGCCGAAGAACTGGTCCATCTTGGGCAGGATGACGATCCGGATGCGGCGGTTGGCGCTGCGCCCTTCGGCGGTGTCGTTGCCGGTCTTGGGCACATACTCGCTGCGGCCTGCTGCGGTGATGCGCGCAGGAGCCACCCCGTAGTCGTTCTGAAGCACGCGGGTGATGGTGATGGCCCGGGCAGCGCTGAGGTCCCAGTTGTCATTGAAGCAGTCACGCTTGATGGGCACATTGTCCGTGTGGCCTTCCACCAGTACCTCCTGGTCCGGCTTGTCGTTGAGCACGGTAGCCACCTTACCAAGCACCTCCTTGGCACGGGAAGAAAGCTCCGTGCTGCCTGTCTTGAAGAGCATTTTGTCGCTCAGTTCGATGAAGACCACGCTCTTCTCCACGTTCACCACCACATCGGTATCGTTCAGGTTGCCCAGTGAGCTCTTCAAGCTCACCACCAGTGCCAGGGTCACGCTGTCCTTTTTCGTCAGGGCATCCTGCAGGCGGCGGATACGCAGGTCCTGTTCCTTGATCTGCTCCAGGGACTTCTCCAGGTTCTCGGCCTCCTTCTGGCTCAGGGTGGCCATCTGGTTCACGTTGTTGAGCAACGCCGCGTTGGTGTTGTTCAACTGGTTCACCTGGTCCTTCAAGTGCTCGTTCTTGTTCTGCAGCTCGGCCAGTCGGGCATCCTGAACGGACTTCTCTCCTCGACAGGCATCGAGCGCGCGGTTGCACTCATCCAGCTTGTTGTTCAGCGTCTGGTTGCTGAGCTGCAGGGCGGTGTACTTCTTTTTGGACACGCAGGAAGTCAGGATGACCGGAACAGAGAAAGCGAGAGCGACAAGGTGAATGCGGTTCATGGTCGAAAGTTCTGCTCACGAATGTAGACGACATCTTTCATTCCGCCCTACCCCATCCAGGTTCCTTTTCTTTGCCGACCATGAGCACCAAGATCCAGCGCAGACGTTCGAAGATCCACGGCAATGGTGTGTTCGCCAAGGAAGCCATCCGGAAGGGCGAGGAGATCGTTGAATACAAAGGGCAATTGATCAGCCATGCGGAAGCAGATGCCCTGCATTACGGCGATGTGATGAGCGGACACACCTTCCTTTTCACGCTGAACGATGACTACATCATCGATGCCAATGTGGGAGGCAGTGTGGCGAAGTGGATCAATCACAGCTGTGCCCCGAACTGTGTGGCCTTCGTCCATGGCACGGATGACAACGACCCGGCCAAGGACCGGGTGATCATTGAAGCGCTGCGCGACATTGGACCCGGGGAGGAGCTCTCCTACGACTACGACATCCAGATCCCGGGAAAGCTGACCAAGGAGCTGAAGACGATCTGGGCCTGCCATTGCGGGGCGAAAAATTGTACGGGCAGCATGGCCAAAAGCCGGAAGGAGGAAAAGAAGAAGGAGAAGCGGGAAAAGAAGAAGCTGAAGGAGAAGAGGAGCAAGAAGGAGAAAAAGGAGAAGAAGGGTAAAAAGGACAAGAAGGGTCGGAAGAAGAAGTGAACATGGCCAGGACCAAGGCTTGGCACGTTCCTTGCCTTGGGCCCTGCAACTACCTTAGCACGATGAAGATGACACGGAATTTCCTCACCGGGCTCCTGCTGTTGGGCACCTTGTTCGCCATGGGTCAGGACGACCCCAAGAGCAAGGCCATCCTGGACCGCCTGGTGGCCAAGAGCAAGACCTACACCAGCTTCGAAGCAGATTTCACCAGCCGCCTTGTGAACAAGGCCGACAAGCTCGACGTGAGCCAGACCAGCAACGTGAAGACCAAGGATGGCAAGTTCCGAGTGCAGCTGCAG
>JAGQVN010000167.1 GCA_020437905.1 Flavobacteriales bacterium | reverse complement strand
TTGCCATCGCTCCGGTATATGGTACGGGTAGCGGCCGTGTCGTCGGCGGAGGGTCCATCCGCTTTCATCACGACCGTATACGGAGTGCCTGGCTGGGCAATCTGCATGCTGGGCTATCCGGGATGAGCGCCTCCCTGGACCCCGGGGATGCTGCGGGTCGCTATTTCCGCAAGGCCGTGCCCAGCGTCGATCTGGACTTGCGGTGTGACCCGGGTACTCGGCGATCGACCCATCAGGTGGGCTATCGGGCGGTGTTCCTGCAGGAGGTTGTTGAGCGGGACGTGAGCGAACAAGCTCCGGAGCCGACGCAGCGGGACGACCTGTTCCATCAATTGCGCTATACGACCCGCCAGCGGAGCGGCCTTGCTCCGTTCACGACCGAACTGATCGCGACCCACCACGAGGCGTTCACCCGCGCAGAGCTCGTGAGCGAACATGCGTTCATGTACGACCGTCGCGAACACCGTATCAGTCTGCGCTTGTTCGCTGGGCTTATGCTTCGGACGGACCCCGAGTTGATGCGCAGGGAGTTCGCCTGGCGCCTGCATTGGGGAGCCAACGATATGCTTTACGATCATCTCTTCGTGAACCGGCAGGACCTGGGCACGCTGACCGATCAGCAGTTCGCCGAATACCAGGGTGGGTTCAAGACCCCGAATTCCTTTGGCACCTCGGACACGTGGCTCGCTTCGATCAACGCCGATGCCGACCTCCCCCTTCCCGTGCCGCTTTCCCTTTTCGTCAGCGGTGCCATGGCTCCCGTAACGGAGGCACTGAGCAGTGGGACCAGGACCGTTGCTCGTTCGTACTTTGAAGCCGGCATCGGGCTGAGGATCGTCCGCGACATGTTCGAGATCTGGTTCCCCTTGGTATTCTCGCAGGATATTGCCGACCAATTGGAGTTCCGTGGCATTGGACCAGGTGAACGTGTCCGCTTCATCCTCGCGCTGGAAGCCTTGGACCCGTTCAAGCTATTGCGCAACATGAAGCCTTGATGAGCGGGACCAGGGAACGTATCTACCTGCTATCGGACTTCCATCTGGGGATACCGGACGCAGCGTCCAGCCTCGATCGGGAACGGCGCATCGTGCGTTTCCTGGATGAAGCTGCGAAGGATGCCAAGGCGATCTACTTATTGGGCGATCTGTTCGACTTCTGGTTCGAATGGAAGCGTGCCGTGCCGCGTGGACATGTGAGGTTGCTGGGCAAGTTGGCCGAACTGAGCGATCGCGGGATCGACCTGCACCTGTTCATCGGTAATCACGACATGTGGATCTTCGACTATGTACCGCAGGAGGTCGGGCTTCAGGTGCATCGTGAACCGCAAGCGTTCGAGTGGCACGGGAAAAAACTATTCATCGGCCATGGGGACGGCCTGGGCCCAGGCGACCATGGATATAAGTTCATCAAGAGAGTCTTTCGGAACCGGCTTTGTCAATGGGCTTTCGCACGACTGCACCCCAACTTCGCCCTTTGGATGGGCGACTTCTGGAGCGGAAGGAGCCGGAAGAAAAGCTATGTGAACGATCGGAAATTCCTGGGCTTGGACCAGGAATGGCTCGTGATCCATTGCCGGGGGGTGCTGAGCAAGGAGCACTTCGACCTGATGATCTTCGGTCACCGGCACCTTCCATTGGACCTTCAGATCGCGGAAGGGACGCGGTACATCAACTTGGGTGACTGGATCACCTATTTTACCTATGCCGTTTTCGACCGGGGGGAATTGCGCTTGATGCAACGGCTGGGTGACGGTCCTCTGGACCGGGACCGACGGATCGAAGGCGCTCCTCCGTTCGCTACGTGAGCCTGGAGAGGAAAGCGATCAGATCGACAAGGCGGTTGGAGTAACCGGCTTCGTTGTCGTACCAACCCATCACCTTCACCGAGCTGCCCACCACCGAAGTGAGCTGGGCATCAAAGATGCACGAGTGCGGATCACCAACGATGTCCACTGAAACGATGGGGTCCTCCGTGTACCGCAGGACACCTTTCAGCTTTCCTTCTGAAAGTTCCTTGAAGCGTGCGTTGATCCGGGATGCATCCTGCGCATTGCGCACGTGACAGGTGATATCGGTCACCGATCCATCAGGCACCGGCACCCGGATGCCACACCCGCCGAGACGGCCTGCCAGGTCCGGAAAAATGCGCGTAATGGCCTTGGCAGCACCGGTGGTCGTTGGTACGATGGAGACGGCCGCTGCTCTGGCACGGCGCAGGTCCTTGTGGGGTGCATCGTGCAAGCGTTGATCGCCCGTGTAGCTGTGTACCGTGGTAATGAACCCGCTTTCGATCCCACAGAGCTCATGGATCACCTGGATCATGGGTGCAGCACAGTTGGTGGTGCAGGATGCGTTGGAGATCACCTGCTCCGATCCATCCAGGATCTGCTCATTGATCCCCATGACCACGCTTTTGATGTCGGCATCCTTTGCTGGCGCAGAGATGATCGTTCGCTTGGCCCCAGCCGCCACGTGCGCTCCGGCCCCATTCCGGTCGCGGAACAGACCGGTGCTTTCGATCACCACATCGATATCCAGGTCCTTCCAGGGCAATTCATGCGGGTCCCGGATGGAATAAGCAAGGACCCCGTTGTCGCCCAGTTGCAGGTGTTTCTCGTCATGGTCGACAGTGCCGCTGAACACGCCATGCACCGAGTCGTACTTGAAAAGGTGGGCCAGGGTCCGATTATCGGTCAGGTCGTTCACCGAGACCAACTCCATGTCATCCCGTTCCAGTAGGGCACGTGCGGTCACCCTGCCAATGCGCCCAAAACCATTGATCGCTACCCTTGTCTTCTTCATCGCTCTGATCGGAACCGTAAAAGTACCCGAACGAGAAAGGCCCCGGATCGCTCCAGGGCCTTTTCATCATTATTGACAACTGTCCATCAGCGGGAAACCACGAAGCGACCCACGCTTCGCTTACCCTCTGCGCGCACTTCGACCATGTAGGTGCCGTTCAACAGGTCGGCTACGTTCATGGTGACCCGATGCTCCCCGGGACCGTAGCTGGTCGGCCGTTCGTTCCGCACCACACTGCCTTTCATGTCATAGATCGTGATGCTCACGTCGTTCCTTCCATCCAGGCTGAACGCGACCGTGGCATCCATCGCGACCGGATTCGGGAACACGCTAACAGCAAGCCCGCTCTCCTCATTCGAACCCGTGCTGCTCGGCGATGGCGGCAGGGAAAGGAAGGTCTCGGTTTTGAACGCACCGCGACCATGCGTTCCAGCGTATATGACATATGGATTGGTCACATAGTCCGGTCCGTAGGGGTTCGAGTCCCAGGTCCATGTCTGTTGACGCAGAGCGAAGACCGGTACACGGGGCATTCCGTTCGTCTGGAAGGTCCAACTCGCACCCCCATCGTCTGTGCCCATCACGCCCCATTCGGTGCCCACGAACATGATGTCGTTGTTCGTGGCATGGATCAAACAGTCATACACCGGCATACCGGTCAATTCAAGGGGAACATTCCAAAGATTACCCACCGCAGGGGTCGTCGTCGCGTTCGTGATCAAACGGACCTTGTTGGAACCGCCGTAGCCTCCGGTAGAGACCAGCAGGCGGGAAGGATCGGACGGATCCGAACTGAGCCCTGTGATCACTGACCCCCCGGTCATGATGGGCGTCGGACCATCCAAGGAGTAATCCGTGCCAAGCAGGACATCCCCCTGATCGAACGAGTAGACGTTGTTGAAGCCGCTCAGGCGATATACGTTTCCATCGGAGGTCCCCCAGAACAAGTGGTCTCCATCCGCAGACCACTCCAACACATTCACGTTGCCCATGGCATTATTGGCCACCTTCATCCACTGGACACCATCGATGAACTGACAAGCGTCCCTGGTCACCCATACTCCTTCACCTCCCGCAAAACCGACCGCCAGCAGGGTCTGGACCTTGTCCTGCACGCGAACGCTGTCCTCTGGAGCAATGAAAGCCTGCGTGACGGTGAAGCTCTGACTGACCTGCGGCATGCGACCGACGTAATAGACGGTCTCACCGAAGAAGAGCGTGTCTCCCGTGTTGTTGATCCACGTCAGGGAATCCTGGCTACCGGTATCGTTCCAATTCTCGTACAAGGCGATGTCGGTGTAGAAATCGCCAAGACCATTCTGCAGGTCACCCGGAGCACCCAGTGCGGTCACGCGGGAGTCGTAGAAATCGCTGAAGTTCGAACCGCCGTCAGCTGTACGGAACAAGCCGCCGAAATACAGCGTGGTGAACATGATGTTCCCGTCGATCTGCGAGATCTCACTGTCAAAGCCGTCCCCACCGGTCAGTTCCACGGCCTCCAACGGTGTGTTACCGCCCACGCCGGGGAGATACTGCGTTCCATTGTCCTGTGTACCACCCAGCACCTTGCCCTTGGCTGAGTATGCCAGCGAATAGAACTGGGTGATGTTCAGACCGCGATTGGCAGCATAGAATATCTGGCCGGACAAGGCTCCCGGAGGGGATACGTAGATACCCCCGTCACATCCGATATACGCAGTCCCGTCCGGTGTAAAGGTGATCTCATGAATATCCGCATGCACGCAGTTGAAGCATCCCGTGAAATCAAAGCCCAGCGCGATCTGCACCGGTTGGGCGTTCAGACTGGTGGACCACAACGTGACACCTCCCAGCCAAAGTCGGTCAGGCTGGCCCGGCGCCACCGCCAGGATGTTGTCGTAGAAACCTTGCGAGTTGTCCCCGAAGATATCCAGTTCAGGAACACCATTGGTCCCGAAGCCGGCGGGCCAGATGCGGGTCCAATTGTAGCCCTGATCCGTGGAGGAGAATACGCCGAACATCCGGCCATTGCTTTCACCCATGACATAGATGTAATCCTTGTTGTCAGGAGAAATGGCGATCTCTATCCTTCCGTACTGTGCAGCGGAAGGGAATCCGTTGCCTTGGATCTGGTCGAAGGTGTTCCCGCCATCACGGCTGATGTATACTCCGGAGCCGAAATCCGCGATGATCAATTGACCGTCATTGCTCACCTCAAGGGCCTTGCACAGCACGTTGGACGGAACGGAACCGGGGGGGTCGGACATCGTATTCGACCCGGAATCATAGATCTTGAGCCCTTTGTTATACGCCACCCAGCATTTGTTTGGATCTACTGGGTCGGCGACCAGTTTATCGATGATCGCCCAGGGGGATGAAGCGCTCCAGTTCGTCGTAGGACCTTCAAGCAGTTCGAACGAGGCCCCACCATCAGTTGACCGGAACAATCCACCACCAACGAATCCGCTTCCTCCGGTACCGAAGGGGCGCTCAAAGGTGCTTCCCGTTGCCACCAACAAATGTCCATTACCCAAAAGCGCAATGGAGGAGATGCACAGGTTGTCCGAGAAAGACTCGACCTTTTCCCAGAGATTTCCGCCGTCGGTCGTGTGCCACAGACCACCTGACACTCCTCCGGTCCAAAGGCTTTGGAAGTTGTTCGGATCGTAGACGATGCTCCGCACCCGACCACCCACATTGTCCGGCCCCATCTCGACCCATTCCGAGCTGACCGATTTCGGCTGCATGGACGCGTAGTACCGCACCGCTTCGCCCATTCGCCGATGGTCTTCCGGTTCCACCTGGCCGGTGACCACATTGGCCCGAAGCATGCTCAGGTATTCCTGCGCTCCTTTGATGTACTCACCACTTCCCTGTTCCGAACGGGGTTGGTAGCGCATTTGGTGGTCCAAATGCACATACGTGGCAACGCCCAGGATGGCGATCAGGGACACAAGGCCGAGGGTCCTAAAGTTCTTCATGAGCAGATCAAACTTCTTAAGTGGTCGCATTCAAGGGTCCCAAAGATAACGTCCCGGGTGTTCCGGCGGTTCTGCGACCACGCATGATCGGGGCAATTCTTTACATCTCAAAATAGCCGAATGCCGCCAACCGGGATCACGTTCAGAGCACATGGCGCTCTGCGTGGTACGAGGAACGCACCAATGGACCACTTTCCACGAACCGGAAACCCTTTTCAAGCCCGGCATCCCTGAAGGTCGCGAACCGGTCCGGGTGTACGAACTCCTGCACCTGGAGATGCGCTTTGGTGGGTTGCAGATACTGTCCGAGCGTTATGACGTCCGTCCCCACCGCCCGCAGGTCGTCCATGACCTCGAGTACCTCCTTGTCGGACTCCCCCATTCCGAGCATGATCCCGGATTTGGTCCGAAGACCGGATCGCTTCGCCAGAAAAAGGACCTCCAGGCTACGATCGTACTTGGCCTGAACGCGTACCTCCCTGGTCAACCGCCTCACGGTCTCCAGGTTGTGGGAGAGCACATCCGGAGCCGCATCGAAGACCGCGCTCAAGTTGTCCCGGTCGCCCTTCATATCCGGGATCAATGTCTCCATGGTGGTTCCCGGACAGCGCCTGCGAATGGCCTTGATGGTCCGTACCCAGATCTCCGCTCCCCCATCCGACAGGTCATCCCGATCCACCGAAGTGATCACACAGTGCTTCAGCCCCATGAGCTCCACCGAGCGGGCCACGCGCGCCGGTTCGAAGGGATCCACTGCATCCGGCCTTCCTGTGGCCACTGAGCAGAACCCGCAGGAACGGGTACACACGTTGCCCAGGATCATGAACGTCGCCGTGCCTTCACCCCAGCATTCACCCATGTTCGGACAATTGCCGCTCTGGCAGATGGTATGCAGCGAATGACCGGAGACCACCTCCCGGACCTTGCGATAGTTCTCCCCGGTTGGCAGCTTCACCCGCAACCAGTCCGGGCGGCGTTTCGATCTTGCCCCCTCCTCGACCATCGTTCCGTCGCTCATCGCACGAACTTCTTTCCGAACTGTACCGTCAGGTAGAATCCGAAAAAGAATTGTTTGTTCTCCACGCCACTGATCTCCGCCATGATAGGGACCTTCTGAGGAAAGGCATCGACCGTGGCACCGACCTCAATGGCCTTGATACCATTGGCCGACCCGGAGTGCTCGAAATTGAACCCAAAACGGCCAAAAGCCCCGAACACGAAATTGGCCTCACCCACACCCTTGAACCATGAGGCTCTGCCGAAGATGTCATCCGGGAAGTGGGTTTCCGGTTCATATCGTTCCACGACGATGACCTCGTAGGGGATGCCTGGTTTGCCGATCTGCAGATAGACCGGTTTCAGGAATCCGATGGATGGTCCGATGCCCCATACGTAGTTCAACTCGACGCCGCTCTTCCTGATCTTGTCCGTGATCTGCTTCTTCATGCCCCACGTAGGCCGTATCAGCATCAATGTGTTGACCTTGCCATAGAAGTATCCGCGGGCATCCTCGTAGTATGGGTTGAAGCTCTTGATCTCTTTTGGATGCTTCATGCTCACGATCTCGATACCGAGCATGCGTCTGGACTTGGCAGTCCGATGCTTTCCATGAAAGAAATTCAACCCCCACCCGTCCCCATGGATGATGGCCCCTCCGTGAAGTTCCTTCTTGTAAATGATGCGCGTCTCATCAAAAATGGTCTGCTGAGCGGCCACGGGAAGCAACAGCGCAGAGGATAGCATGATGAGGAACGCCCGCATGGTGAGCACTTCGTGCAGATACAAAGCTACAGATAGCTAACGTTAACTTCGGGTCCTTCGTTCATGAGCACAGCACAGATCACCTATCTCGGTGGCTTGACCAACTCAGCGGTCCATCTAAGGAGCGGCAGCACCATCACCACCGATGCCCCGGTGGATAATCAGGGAAAGGGACAAGCCTTCTCACCAACGGACCTGCTCAGTGTGTCGCTGGTCACTTGCATGATGACCGTCATGGGGATCCTGGCCGAACAGGAGGGTTACGACCTGGATGGCATGCACGCGGAAATGACCAAGGAAATGGATGGGCCTCCCCGCAAAGTCGGCCGTATCAAGGTGGACCTGCATTTGAACGGGGAGCGCTTGGATGCGACGGCAAGGATGGCCTTGGAACGTGCTGCTTTGAACTGTCCGGTAGCACTAAGCCTGCATCCCGACCTGGCTCAGGATGTCGCTTTCTTGTATGACGTTCGTTGAGATGACCGCCGAAAGCACGGTCGAAGGTTGACCGAACACCCGACTACCTGCCCATAGCAAGGTCAGGCAGGACGCTCAGAAGTGGGCTGCGGATGCAGTTTGCCGTAGGCCGGGCAAGAATGGCTGGAGCTGCAGGAGCTCAGCAACACGGCGCAGACGAATACTGCTGCAAGTACCAGAAGAGCCTTTTTCATCGTTCGTCTCGTTGACTTCGAATATCCTTTCAACGCCTGAAGGAACCTCAAAGTTATCCACTTACACGCGCTGATCGAAAAAATGTTTCAACGATCCGATACCCGATCTTGTGCTCCAAGCGAATGAGCGGCGTTGAACGACATACCCAGGAATTGCTCGGGGAGGGCTGGTGGCGGTTGCTCGGGCCGGAGTTCAAGAAGCCGTATTTCCAGGACCTGAAGCGGTTCCTCAAAGAGGAGAAGCAGCGCCATACGATCTTTCCGAAAGGAAGTGACATTTTCAATGCGTTCCATTGCACTCCCTTGGAACGGGTCAGAGTGGTCATTCTGGGTCAGGACCCTTATCACGGCCCCGGTCAGGCACATGGGCTTTGTTTCAGCGTCCGGGATGGGATACCTCATCCTCCCTCCCTGCGGAATATTCTCACCGAGTTGGCCAGTGACCTCGGATCGGGATCTCGAGGTCACGGCGACCTCAGCCCGTGGGCGGCGCAGGGCGTCCTGCTCTTGAATACCACGCTGACGGTCCGCTCAGGAGAGGCGGCCTCCCATCAGAACAAAGGATGGGAACGGTTCACCGCTGTGGCACTGAACGGCTTGGCTCAATACCGGAAGGGCCTGGTGTTCCTTCTGTGGGGATCCCATGCGCAGCGTGCGGCGTCCGATATCGACCCGGATATCCACTACCTGTTGAAGGCCCCTCACCCTTCACCCTTGTCAGCACACCGTGGATTCTTCGGATGCAGGCATTTCAGTTCGACCAATGAGATCTTGGCGGCACAGGGTGTGCCACCGATCGATTGGAGCCTTTGACATGCCGCACCTGTTCCATCGTCCCCTTCTGTGTGCCTGGTTGCTTCTTCTTGGAACGCTGGCGATCGGGCAGCGCAGTGTGCTCCTTTTTGA
This sequence comes from Flavobacteriales bacterium, assembly GCA_020437905.1. Taxonomy (GTDB): domain Bacteria; phylum Bacteroidota; class Bacteroidia; order Flavobacteriales_F; family PHOS-HE28; genus PHOS-HE28. The sequence goes on along the minus strand of JAGQVN010000167.1, from coordinate 3,727 downwards.
CGCTGACGGCCCGCTTCCGAAAGGCTTTCGCAGACCGACCGCTCTGCCGCGCATTCAAGATGCGGATCGGGAGCAACTGGCACTCCTGATGCGCCTTCGACGGAACGGTCATTTGGAGGCCTCCGTCGATAGCTGTACCAGCGCGAATGATACGCTCACCTGCCGTGTTCACATAGGTCCACAGTACAAGTGGGCAGCCCTCCGATTCGATGGCGTACCACAGGAATACCTCTCCCGGGTCCACGCCCGTGAGCGGGCCTTTCGAGATCGTCCGACCTCGCCCGCCCAATTGGTCAGGCTATTCGAGGAACTGCTCGTGGAATGCGAGGAGCGTGGTTTCCCGTTCGCAGTCATCGGATTGGATAGTCTGGACCGGGATGATCGGACCCTGAGCGCCGTGGTGCGCATGGATCCCGGTGTGCGAGTGATCGTGGACAGCGTGATCGTCAGAGGGACGGCCAAGGTATCGCCGCGATTCCTGTACCAACAGATCGGCATCCGTCCGGGTGACCCATACAACGAATCCCTGATCGGCGCACTGGAGGCCCGGACCAAGGAAATGCCCTTCGTATCCCAGGAACAAAAGCCCTACGTGCTCTTTGGAGAGGAGCTCACGAAGCTCTATTTGTTCCTGAACGAACGGAAAGCCAGCTCGATCAACGGCATTCTGGGCGTTCAACCGGATCCGCTCACCGGTAGGGTGCGATTCACCGGGGATGTGGAACTCAGGCTTCGCAATGCACTGAGGCGAGGTGAGCTGATCGACCTGAACTGGAGGAGCCTGGCCGATCGCACCCAGGACCTCAAACTGCGGTTCGACATGCCCTTTCTTTTCAATACCGCGTTCGGAACAGACCTCGGTCTGAAACTGTTCCGACGAGATACCTCCTTCCTGGAAGTGAACGGCAGAGTGGGGATAACCTACTTCCTGAGACAGGGTGATCGCCTGTTGGGGTTCGTCAACAGTCGTTCCAACCGCACACTCGGTCAGAATGCGCAATTCGTTCCCGGACTTGCCGACCTCAACATCCTGACCTATGGGCTGGGGCTCCGGCGGGAACGATACGACTATGCCAGGAACCCGCGTCGAGGCTATTTCGTTGAGTTCGAGGGATCGGTGGGGCAAAAGGAAAGCGAGGTCCCCGACCCCGACGACATGACGATGACCTCGGATCAGCGGACGGTCCAGTATGAGGTAGAGTTGAACGCCGCCTATCACATCCCTTGGGGAAGAAGGGGCACCATTCGTATCGCAACTTTGGGGGGTAGCATGATCAATGATGTCCTGTTCCGGAACGAGCTCTTTCGGATCGGCGGGATAAAGAGCCTGAGGGGCTTCGATGATGCATCCATTTCGGCCTCGAGCTACGTGGTGGGCACCCTCGAGGTCCGCCTGCTCCTAGAGGAGAATTCGAACGCTTTCATTTTCGTGGATCAGGCCTGGTGGGAGGACCTGAGCGGACAGGAACGCATCTGGGATGACCCGCTCGGCCTGGGTGTGGGTACCAGCTTCGAGACCAAAGCAGGTATCTTCAGCCTCACCTATGCCTTGGGCAGTCAATTCAATGTCCCTTTTTCCTTTCGTGGTGGCAAAGTCCACTTCGGGTTCACCAGCCTTTTCTAAGCCCTCCGGGATCGTCCGCCCGCTTGTGGGGCTCTATCTCCTGCTCGGCGCTACAACGACCGTGATGGCAGGACCCGGCGGACCCGGTGGTCCTAAACAGGGACTGGTCGATATGCTGATCGAGTATCTGAGCGCCAAATACATTGGGGTCGACCTCGGTGACGACGTGCTGTATGTCTCGGTCCAACGGCAGACCTTGTTCCATATACAGGCAGGCCAGCTGATGGCGTCGTATCCGATCTCCACTGCAGCGGCAGGCCTGGGCATTCGTCAGGATTCGTACCGGACCCCGCTCGGCCTGCACCGGATCGCGGCGTGCTTCGGCTCTGAAGTGCCCGTAGGGGGCGTTTTTGAGGAACGCGTGTTCACCGGACAGGTCGCGGACAGTTCCGACATCGGCAGGGACCTGATCACTTCCCGCATCCTCTGGTTGGAAGGCGCTGAACCCGGTGTCAACGTCGGCCCGGGGATCGATAGCATGCAGCGCAAGATCTACATCCATGGCACGACGGATAGTCAGGCGCTGGGGAGACCCGCATCGAAAGGTTGTATCCGCATGAGCGACCTGGATGTGATCGAGTTGTTCGATCGCGTTGCAGCAGGCACGGCAGTGGTGATACTGGACAACTAGAGATCACGAACCGCCTAATTTTGCAAGCATCGGATGGAGTTGACAAGCCTGCTCACCTTTCTGCTGGGCGTCGCCGTGGGCGGCGTCTTGGCCTATTGGTATGGTCGGCGTGGTCCCGATCCGGAAGTACGCCTGTTGCGAGAGGAGCGGGATCGTGAACGGAACGAGCATCGACAGGTCCTGAAGGAGCGGGACGCCGCGGTGGAGGACATGCGGAAGTCGACCTCGCAAGCCCTGGCCCAAGTGGCGGCCGAACAGGAGCGGAACAGGGCCTTGGAACAGCGATTGGCCGAACAACGGGGTGAGCTGGAGGAGCTGAACCAGCGCATGACACGTGAGTTCAAACTGATCGCCAACGAGTTACTGGAGCAGAAGGGAAAGCAACTCAACGAACAACAAAAGGTGACCTTGCAAGGGGTGCTGGATCCATTGAAGGAACGGATCGTCGAGTTCCAGGAACAGGTGAAACGCACCTATCAGGAAGAGGAACGCGAACGCTTCGCACTTAAGAAGGAGATCGGGCTTCTGGTAGAGCAGAACCAACAGCTTTCGCAGGATGCGGACAACCTGACCAAGGCCCTCAAAGGGGACAGCCAGATGCAGGGTGCCTGGGGTGAGATGCTGTTGGAGAAGCTCCTGGAGGGGTCGGGGTTAGTGAAGGGCCAGGAGTACCGGATGCAGGAGAGCACCACCCTGGCCGATGGTTCACGCCTGCGGCCCGATGCGGTGATCCTGTTACCCGAAGGGAAGCACCTGATCGTGGATTCGAAGGTCTCCGTGGCCCACTTCGAACGAATGAGCGCGAGCACGGACCCCGAGGAGAAGGACCGACTGATGCGTGCCCATGTGGATAGCCTGCGCACGCATGCAAAAGGTCTGGCCGAAAAGGATTACAGCAAGCTATACGGTATTCAGAGCGTGGATTTCGTCCTGATGTTCGTACCCCTCGAACCCGCCTTCCTGTTGGCCTTGCGTGAACGACCGGAAATCTTTCAGGAAGCCTATGACCGACAGGTGATCATGGTGACGCACACCACCTTGATGGCCACACTGCGCACCATCCATGGCATCTGGAAGAACGAACGCATCGCCTCCAACCACCAGGAGATCGCGGAGCGAGCCGGCAAGCTATATGAGAAGTTCAAGAATTTCACCGATGACCTGATCAAAGCCGGCAAGATGTTGGACGGAGCAAAGGAGGCATACTCCGGGGCGATGAAAAAACTTACCACGGGAGCCGGGAACCTGGTCAGGCAGACCGAGCTACTGAAGGAGCTTGGGGCCAAGACCAACAGGTCCCTGGATGCTGCGCTGTTGAAACGAAGCGCGGACGTGGAGAAGGAGCTACCGGAACCATGAGCCTGCGCAGTCCGTTCGTACCCTGGCTGTTTGCCTTCGCGTTGGCGGCCTGCTCAGGAAGCAGGGAAACAGCCTCCCGGACATCCAAAGGAAATTTCGCCTACCTGTATGGA